>JAUXRN010000249.1 GCA_030681835.1 Actinomycetota bacterium | reverse complement strand
CTGCCCATGTACACGATCCTCGTACCGGTGTTCCGGGAGGCAAACGTCGTGGACTTGGTGCTCGACCACGTCGGGCAGCTCGACTGGCCGAAGTCCAAGCTCCAGGTCCTCATCCTGTGCGAAGAGGATGACCACGAGACCATCGAGGCCTGCAAGACTGCGAAGCCGCCGGAGTTCGTCCGGCTCCTGGTGGTCCCCCGAGGAACGCCGCAGACGAAGCCCCGGGCCTGCAACTTCGGCCTCATGTTCTCCCAGGGCGAGTACCTCGTGATCTACGACGCCGAGGACCGCCCCGACGCGGATCAACTGCGCAACGCCCACGCCGCATTCCTTGCCGACGACCTCAGCGAGGACCAGCGGCGCCCAATCGCCTGCGTGCAGGCTGCACTCAACTACTTCAACTGGCGCTCGAACCTGCTCACCCGGATGTTCACCCTCGAGTACTCGTCGTGGTTCGACGGCATGCTCTACGGCATGGAGTTCTTCCGCCTGCCGATCCCGTTGGGCGGTACCTCCAACCATTTCCGCACGGATCGCCTTCGCGAACTTGGCGGGTGGGACCCGTACAACGTCACGGAGGATGCGGACCTCGGCATGCGCGCCTCGGCGGCGGGCTACCGCGTGGGCACAATCGAGTCAACCACGTGGGAGGAGGCCTGCTCGAGGACCCCGGCGTTCATCCGGCAGCGCACGCGCTGGATCAAGGGCTACATCATCACCGCACTGGTGGACCTGCGGTATCCCATCAAGTTCACGCGGGCCGCAGGGTTCCGCAGCCTGTTCACGCTCATCGGGCTGATCGCCGGTACGCCCTTCCTGTTCCTGTCGTACCCCATCGTGTGGGGCATCACCATCTACGTCTACCTGGGGTTCGAGACCTTTGGGTTGACCATCCCTGACTGGCTCGGTGTTATCGCCACCTTCAACGCCGTGCTCGGGAACATCCTCATCCTGGGTCTCGCCGCCATCACCGGCGCCGTGCGCCACGGCTGGCGCCTCTCGGGTTACGCCGTCCTCAACCCGGTCTACTGGTGCCTGCACGCGATAGCGGCCTGGCGCGCGCTGTACCAGGTGTTCTTCAAGCCCTTCCACTGGGAGAAGACACCGCACGGCCTGACCCTCGCCCCAGCGGAGAGCGGCGTCGTCAACTAGGTCGTCGCGCGTGGAATGCCTGGGGTGGACCGCACTGGACTCGAACCAGTAACCAATGCCTTGTAAGGGCATCACTCTGCCAATTGAGTTAGCGGTCCTTGCGGCGACGAGGGTACCGCTAGGCGAGGGCCGCCAGGGCTGCCGCGTAGTCGTCAGCGCTGCGGGCCTCACCCACGGACGTGACGACCGACCAGCGGATGACGCCCGCCTTGTCTATGACGAAGGTCGCCCGGGTCGGGAAGCCCTTGTCCTCGAGGAACGCGCCGTACGCACGGGAGACCTCTCCGTGCGGCCAGAAGTCGCTCAGCAGCGAGTGGGTGAGCCCCTCCTGCTCGGCGAAGACGCGCAGCGAGTTCGGGCTGTCGCAGGACACGCTCAGCACGGTTGTGTCGTCATTGACGAAGTCCGTGTATCGGTCCCGGATGGTGCACAGCTCTCCCGTGCAGGTGCCCGTGAAGGCCAGCGGGTAGAACATCAGGATCACGTTCTTGCCACCCCGGAATTCCGACAGGGTCACCTTCTGCCCGTGCTGGTTCCTCAGCGTGAAGTCGGGGGCGGCTTGGCCGGTCTCGGCGGTCATGTCTCTCCTGGTCAGTGCTGGCGGCGGAGCCAGACGCTACCTCTTGGCGCGGGGCGCCACCAGCCGAGTCCCCTGCCACTGCGCGCCCGCGCTGATCGTGCTGGTCTGCTGCAGACCGGCCGTCGGCGCAGCGTCCGCGATGTCCTCGGCATCGACGTGGCCGTCGCGGCCGGGCTTGGGGGTCATCAGCCACACAACTCCGTGATCGGTCAATGGGCCCTTCGCGTCGACGAGCGCGTCCACCAGGTCTCCGTCGTCGTCTCGCCACCAGATGATCACCACGTCGACAACGTCGTCGAACGCCTCGTCCACGAGGTCGGCCTCGATGACGTGCTCGATGCCTTCGCGCAGCCCGTGGTCGACATCGTCGTCGAAGCCGACTTCCTGGACCGTGAGACCGGCCTGGAGGCCGAGCCGACGTGCCCGGTCGCGGGCATCGTCCTCCGCAGCGGCGGTCACGTCACTCCTCACCTCGCGCGGCCGGTTCGTTGGCGGCCGTCGTCACGGACCGCGGACTCCCGCGGTCTGCGCTGTAGTCCACCCGACCCCGGGCCTGCGCGCAAGCGACACGGCCCAATTGACGCCGACCCAATCCCGCGGGGATCGGCGCCGTGCCTGCCCGGACAGCCGGTTTCCCCCTCCCGGTGCCGGCTATTCCCCCTCCCGGCGCCGTTGGGGGCGACATGCGGAAGGATGGGAGGGCGCGACACCCGCGTGCTCCGAATCCCCGTCGGGCGGCGATCCCGCCCCGCGGCCGAACCGAAGGGTTCACCGTGGCCCCTGGACGTGATCGCGACCCCCTCCTGGCCGGCGGACTGCCGACCCAGTACGTCGACGTCGATCCGGAAGAGACCGGCGAGTGGGTCGAGTCGTTCGACGACGTCGTCGACCAGCAGGGCAACTACCGGGCCCGATACCTCATGCTCTCGCTGCTCCGACGCGCTGCCGAGCGCAACGTGGGCGTGCCCAGCCTGCGCAGCACCGACTACATCAACACGATCCCGCCCGAGCGCGAGCCGGGCTTCCCCGGCGACGAGGCCGTCGAGAAGCGGATCCGCCAGATCATCCGATGGAACGCGGCGATCATGGTCCATCGGGCCCAGCGGCCGGGCATCTCGGTGGGCGGCCACATATCCAGCTACGCCTCGTCGGCCACCCTGTACGAGGTCGGCTTCAACCACTTCTTCCGCGGGCCCGACCATGCCGGCGGCGGCGACCAGGTGTACTTCCAAGGACATGCATCTCCCGGGGTGTACGCCCGGGCCTTCCTCGAGGGCCGGCTCAGCGCGCACGACCTCGACGGCTTCCGCCAGGAGGTCTCCCGTCCGGGCGGTGGCCTGCCGTCCTATCCGCACCCGCGGCTCATGCCGTGGTTCTGGCAGTTCCCGACCGTCTCGATGGGCCTGGGGCCCCTGAATGCCATCTACCAGGCCAGGTTCAACAAGTACCTGACCCATCGTGGCATCAAGGACGCATCGGACCAGCGGGTCTGGGCCTTCCTCGGTGACGGCGAGACCGACGAGGTCGATGCCGTCGGCGCGCTGACGCTTGCCGCCCGCGAGGAACTCGACAACCTCACGTTCGTGGTCAACTGCAACCTGCAGCGGCTCGATGGGCCGGTCCGGGGGAACGGCAAGATCATCCAGGAACTCGAGAGCCTGTTCCGCGGCGCGGGCTGGAACGTCATCAAGGTCGTGTGGGGCCGCAAGTGGGACGAACTGCTCGCGCGGGACCGCGATGGCGCGCTGGTCAACCTCATGAACAACACTCCCGATGGCGACTTCCAGACGTATAAGAGCGAGGACGGCGCCTTCGTCCGCGAGCACTTCTTCGGGCGCGATCCGCGCACCGCGCGGCTCATCGAGGGCTGGACCGACCAGGAGGTCTGGAACCTGCAGCGCGGCGGCCACGACTACCGCAAGATGTACGCCGCGTACGAGGCCGCGTCACGGGTCAAGGGCCAGCCAACCGTCATCCTGGCGAAGACCATCAAGGGATGGACACTCGGATCGCACTTCGAGGGCCGCAACTCCACCCACCAGATGAAGAAGCTGTCCGTTGAGGACCTGCGCGCCTTCCGCGACACCCTCCAGATCCCGATCGCCGATGCGGACCTCGACCCGTACCTGCCCCCGTACTTCCACCCAGGACCTGATGACGAGTCCGTCGTCTACATGCACGAGCGGCGTCGCGTCCTCGGTGGATCGGTCCCCACGCGCCGGACGACGGCCGCTCCACTGGCCCTGCCCGACGACGAGGCCTACACCGTGGTGCGGCGCGGTTCCGGCAAGCAGGCCATCGCCACGACGATGGCATTCGTCCGGCTGCTGAAGGACCTCATGAAGGACCCGGAGATCGGGGCCAGGTTCGTCCCGATCATCCCGGATGAAGCCCGGACCTTCGGCATGGATTCGCTGTTCCCGACCGCCAAGATCTACTCCCCCCACGGCCAGCAGTACATCTCCGTCGACCGCGAGCTCATGCTCTCCTACAAGGAATCGCAGACGGGGCAGATCCTGCACGAAGGCATCAACGAGGCAGGCTCGGTCGCGTCCTTCACAGCGGTGGGATCCGCGTACTCGACCCAGGGCGAATCGCTCATCCCGATCTACATCTTCTACTCGATGTTCGGCTTCCAGCGCACCGGCGACGGCTTCTGGGCTGCCATGGACCAGATGGCGCGTGGCTTCGTCATCGGGGCGACGGCGGGCCGCACGACCCTCAACGGCGAGGGCCTGCAGCACGAGGACGGGCACTCCCTCCTCCTGGCCAGCACCAACCCGGCCGTCGTCGCGTACGACCCGGCCTTCGGCTACGAGCTCGGCCACATCGTCCAGGACGGGCTGCGGCGCATGTACGGACCGAACGCAGAGAACGTCTTCTACTACCTGACCGTGTACAACGAGCCCTATCCCCAGCCCGCCGAGCCGGACGACGTCGATATCGAGGGCATCCTTCGCGGCATCCACCTGGTCAGCCCGGGCGAGGGACCGGACGGCGCGCCCCGCGCCCAGTTGATGGCCAGCGGCGTGGGTGTCAACTGGGCCCTGCGCGCACAGGAACTGCTGCGGGACGACTGGGGCGTCGTGGCCGACGTCTGGTCGGTGACGTCCTGGAACGAGCTCCGGCGCGACGGACTGGCCGTCGACCGACACAACCTCCTCCACCCCGAACAGCCTCCGCGGGTGGCCTACCTGGCCCGTCGGCTCGAGGGCCGACCCGGCCCGTTCATCGCGGTCTCCGACTGGATGCGCGCCGTCCAGGACCAGGTGCGCGAGTGGGTCCCCGGCGACTTCGTCTCCCTCGGCACGGACGGATGGGGCCTCAGCGACACCCGTGGCGCGCTACGACGGCACTTCCTCGTCGACGCCGAGTCGATCACGGTCCAGGCCCTGGCGATGCTGGCCAAGCGCGGGGAGGTCGATGCGTCGATCCTGCCGGGAGCAATCGTCCGGTACCGCCTCGACGATCCGGCCGCCGCCGACGCCGGCAACACGGAGGGAAGCGGCTGACGATGGCATCGGACCCGCGACGGTTCCTGCGCTACCTCGAGGCCGAGCGCAACGCCGCCATGCTCTACCGGGCACTGTCCGGTGCGGTCGACGGCGATCGCCGCGAGGCGCTGCTCGAGCTCGCGGCGATCGAGGACGAGCACGCCTCCCACTGGGTCGACAAGCTGACCGAGTACGGCGTCCCTATCCCGCCGCCGCCGACCTCCCTGGATCCCACTGACGCGGCGCTCGTGGCGCGCGCACGCGGCGCGGGCCTCGCAGACGTGCTCGCGCACCTCGAGCAGGCCGAGGGCGCCGATGCCGGCATGTACGACGCCGAGCCCGAGGCACCCGACTCGATGTCCGAGGACGAGCGGGAGCACATCGAGGTCTTCGCGCGCATGCGCTCGACGCTGCCGGAAACCGCGACGGTGGATCCCGTGCCCCCGCGGGGCACCTCGGGCCATCGCGTCGTCTCGCCCGACCGGGGCGAGCCCTGGCATCGCGGGGACCGCAGCGGTGCGACCCGGGCCGCCGTCTTCGGCATCAGCGACGGCCTGGTGTCCAATACCGCGCTGGTCATGGGCTTCGCCGGCGCGGCGACGTCGAACAGCACCGTGCTCTTCGCCGGCCTGGCCGGCTTGCTCGCCGGGGCGTTCAGCATGGCCGCGGGCGAGTACGTCAGCGTGGCCAGCCAGCGCGACCTGTTCCGCCGTGAGATCGAGATCGAGGCGGCCGAGCTTCGCGACAAGCCGGAGGAGGAGCAGCGAGAGCTCGAGCTCATCTACCGGGCCAAGGGCCTGGACCGCGCGAGCGCAGCATCAGTGGCCGCGCAGATCATGTCCGATCCGAAGACCGCGCTGGACACCCTTGCCCGGGAGGAGCTCGGCCTGGACCCCAGCGAGCTTGGCTCGCCCGTACGGGTCGCCGTCTCGAGCTTCCTCGCCTTCGCCGTGGGCGCCACCGTCGCGGTCGTCCCCTACCTGTTCTTCCTCTCGCCGGGCGCGTCGAGCGTTGCCCCCGCGGTCATGGCGATCAGCCTCGCGATGGTCACGATGCTCGTCGTCGGCGGAGTCGTCGGTCGGCTCTCCGGCCGGGGCGTCGTGTTCTCCGCCCTTCGCCAGTTCCTGTGGGGCACCGGTGCGGCGCTGGTGACGTTCGCCGTCGGGCGCCTCATCGGCGTCAACATCGGCTAGCGCACGTGCGCGCGAGCCCCGAGGCCGTCCGCCTCACCCGTGCCACCGGGGAGCTCACCACTGCCGCGACCAAGCGGATGGAGGAGACCCTTCCCTGGTTCCGCGAGCTCGGGGCCGAGGAGCGCTCATGGGTCACCCTCGTCGCACAGGCCGGCATCACGGCATTCATCGAATGGTTCACCTCGCCGGGCGACCGGCCCGGACTGACCGCCGACGTCTTCGGTGCTGCCCCCCGCGACCTCGCGCGGGTGATCTCCCTGGAGCAGACGGTCGACCTCGTGCGCACGACGGTCAGCGTGGTCGAGGAGTCCATCGACGCCCTGGCCACGTCCGACGGTCGGCCGGACCTGCGGCTGGCAATCCTGCGCTACTCCAGGGAGATCGCGTTCTCCGCCGCCGAGGTGTACGCGCGGGCCGCGGAGGCCCGAGGGGCATGGGATGCCCGACTGGAGGCCCTCGTCGTCGATGCCCTGCTGCGCGACGAGGTCGATGACTCCGTGCTGGGTCGGGTGGCCGCGCTGGGCTGGTCCACACAGGAGACCGTGATCGTCATCGCCGGCGCCGCACCCGTCGGCGACGCGGAGACCGCGCTCGACGTGCTGCGCCGCGCGGCGGCGCACCACGAACTGGACTTGCTCACCGGCATCCACGGCTCGACGCTGCTGGCCGTGGTCGGCCGGGGCGCTGACCTGGCCAAGGCGGCCCGGCTGCTCGCCCCGCACTTCGGTCCAGGGCCTGTCGTCACCAGCGACCCGGTGCCCGGGCTGGCCCAGGTGCCGGAGGCGGCCCGGTCGGCGCTGTCCGGCCTGCGGGCGGCCTGGGGCTGGGCCGACGCACCTCGCCCGGTCGCGTCGGCCGACCTGCTGCCCGAGCGGGCCCTGGCCGGCGACCCCGTCGCGGCGGCGGCACTGGTCGCCATGGTGCACCGGCCGCTGCTGGCGGAGGTCGCCCTGTATGACACGGCGGCCACGTACCTGGAGCGGGTGACGTCGCTGGAGGCCACCGCCCGGGCCTTGTTCATCCACCCCAACACCGTGCGGTACCGGCTGCGCCGGATCGCCGACCTGACCGGCCATAGCCCCACCGATGCCCGCGGGTCCTTCACCCTGCGGGTGGGCCTCACCCTGGGCCGGCTGGCTGGCGAGGGTCTGCCGGACTAGGCTGACCCGGCTTGTAGGTTTCCTACAAGCAGAGTGCGTGGACATTGGCGGGCGCAACAGCGCTCGGCCCCACCCCATTGCGGAAGGCTACGACTCGTGCTCGTTGTCGTCGCGCCCGGACAGGGCGCCCAGTCCCCCGGTTTCCTGACCCCTTGGCTTGACGTCCCTGGCGTGCGCGAGCGCCTGGAGTGGCTGTCAATCGTGAGCGGCGTCGACCTTGTCGAGCACGGCACCGTGTCCGACGCCGAGACGATCCGCGATACCGCGATCGCCCAGCCGCTCATCGTCGGGGCCGGGCTGGTCACGCTGCTCGGCCTCTTCCCCCACCCCGGCAATGCATTCGCGCGCATCGGTGCGGGAGCCGGCCACTCCGTCGGCGAGATCACGGCCGCCGTCGGATCCGGGGTGCTGACCGCGGAGCAGGCCATGGTCTTTGTCCGCGAGCGTGGCCGGCTCATGGCCGCGGCCGCGGCCGTCACCGCCACCGGCATGAGCGCAGTCCTCGGGGGCGATCCAGACCTCGTCGTGGCCTCGGCTACCGAGCATGGCCTGACCCCGGCCAACATGAACGGAGCCGGCCAGATCGTGGTGGCGGGCACACTCGCGCAATTGGACGCCTTCGCCGCCTCCCCTCCGGACGGGTGCCGGGTCCGGTCGCTGGAGGTCGCCGGCGCATTCCACACCCACCACATGGCGCCCGCGGTCGACGTACTGGGCAGGTACGCGCGGTCCATCACCACCCACGACCCACGCATCCCGCTGCTGTCCAACGCGGACGGCCGGGTCGTGCACGACGGGCGCGACGTCCTGCGCCGGATGGTCTCGCAGGTCAGCAACCCGGTCCGGTGGGATCTCTGCATGGCCGCCATGGCGGATCTTGGCGTCACGGCGCTCATCGAGATCCCGCCTGCCGGGACCCTCACCGGACTGGCCAAGCGCGCTCTCCCGGGAGTGGAGACCCTCGCCGTCAAGACCCCCGACGACCTCCCCGCCGCGTGGACGCTGATCGAGCGCCATGGCCGCCCGGCCAACCTCGATGCCTCACCCACCTGGCGGCTGCTGGTCGCCCCGATCAAGGGCACCTTCCGTCAGTCCAGCGCGCTGGCTGTCGGCAGCGCGGTCGAGGTCAAGTCGAGCATCGGCAGCGTTGACACGCTCCGGGAATCGATCCCCGTGGTGGCCCCGCACGGCGGCACCGTCGTCGAATGGCTCGTCGAGGACGGCGATCCGGTGGCACCAGGCCAGCCCATCCTCCGGCTCCACCCTGTCGCCCAGGAGGCAACCGCGTGACCGCATCGATCACCCCCTCGCTCGGCTCCCCGCACGCACGGATCCTGTCCGTCGGCGTGCGCCGACCCTCCCGCATCGTGCCCAACTCCGAGATCGTCGACCGCATCGACTCGTCGGACGAGTGGATCCGCGAGCGATCGGGGATTGTCGAGCGCCGGTGGGCCGAGCCTGATGAGTCCGTCGTCGACCTCGCGGTCGCCGCCGGTCGCGAGGCCCTCAGTAAGTCGGGTATCGCCGCCGACCAGATCGGACTGGTCATGGTCGCCACCGTGACGCACCCATTCCAGACACCATCGGCAGCCGCGGAGGTCGCCTTCCAGCTCGGCGCGAGCCGGGCCGGTGCCGTCGACCTCGGCGCCGCATGCGCCGGGTTCTGCTACGGCCTGGCCATGGCCAACGACCTGATCCGCGGCGGCAGTGCGCAATACGTGCTTCTGGTCGGGGTCGAGAAGCTCACCGACTGGATCAACCCTGACGACCGCGGGACGGCGTTCCTGTTCGCCGACGCGGCGGGGGCCGTGGTCGTCGGCCCGTCCGACGTCCCGGCGATCGGGCCCGTGGTCTGGGGAGCCGACGGCAGCCAAGCCGACGCCATTTGCATGACCCAGTCGCTGATCGACTATCGCGACAACGGCGGGCCGATCTTTCCCACCCTCGTGATGCAGGGTCAGCAGGTGTTCCGCTGGGCGGTGGGCGAGATGTCGAAGATCGCACTGGAGGCACTTGAGGTCGCCGGGGTCGCCGCCGACGATCTCGACGCCTTCATCCCGCACCAGGCCAACATGCGGATCACGGACGCCATGGTGCGCGCCATCAAGCTGCCCAGCCATGTGCCGGTGGCCCGGGACATCGCCTTCTCGGGGAACACCTCAGCGGCATCGGTACCGTTGGCCATGGAGCGCATGCTGGAGTCCGGGGAGGCCCCGCACGGCGGCACCGCGCTCCTCATCGGCTTCGGCGCCGGACTGGTGTTCGCCGCACAGGTCGTGACCCTGCCCTAGCCCCACCAGCACGACGACCACCGCACCCCCGAACAGCACTCCACGATCAGCACCCAACACCACCACCGAAAGGACACGCACATGAGCCAGGACATCCTGGAAGGCCTCGCCACCATCGTCAACGAGGTCGCCGGCGTCCCGGTCGAGGACGTTCAGCCCGACAAGTCGTTCGTCGACGACCTGGACATCGACTCCCTGTCGATGGTCGAGGTGGTCATGGCGGCCGAGGACAAGTGGGGCGTCAAGATCCCCGACAGCGAGGTCAAGAATCTCAAGACGGTCGGCGACGCGGTCAGCTTCATCGCCGCAAACAAGGCCTAGCCCGCGCTCGACCTTGAGGTTGGCGCCGTTCCGGACGCAGTCCGAGCGCGCCAACCTCAAGGTCGGCGGCCCATTGGTGCACGAGGCGTGACGAGGCGTCACCCGCGTGACCCGCGCCACACACTGAGGAGGACTCCATGACGCGACAAGTGGTCGTGACCGGCATGGGCATGACCACGCCGGTCGGCGGCGACGTGGCCACGTCCTGGGCCAGCGTCCTGGCCGGCCGGCCCGGCATCCGCCTCATCGACGCCCCCTGGATCGAGGACCAGCCCTCGAAGATCGCCGGCATCATGGCGGTCGACCCCGCGAGCGTCCTCGACCGCGTCGAGGCGCGCAGGATGGACCGGTCCCAGCAGGCGGCCATCGTGGCTGCCCGGGAGGCCTGGTCGGACGCCGGCAGTCCGGAGGTCGACCCCGACCGGCTCGGCGCCGTCGTGGGCACGGGAATCGGCGGCATCAACTCGCTGCTGGACTCGTACGACATCCTCAAGGAGCGCGGCCCGTCACGGATCTCCCCGCACATGGTCACGATGATCATGCCCAACGGCCCGGCCGCCATGGTCGGCCTGGAGGTGGGCGCCCGCGCCGGCGTGCACACCCCGGTCAGTGCGTGCGCCTCCGGTGCCGAGGCCATCTCCTACGCCGCCCGGATGATCCAGACCGGCCGGGCCGACGTCGTCGTGGCCGGCGGGACCGAGTCGGTCATCCACCCGATCACCATGGCCGGCTTCGCGGCCATGCGCGCCCTGTCGACCCGCAACGACGACCCGGCCGCCGCGTCACGGCCATACGACCTCGGACGCGACGGCTTCGTCATGGGCGAGGGCGCAGGGATCGTGGTCCTCGAGAGTGCCGAGTTCGCCGCCGCCCGTGGCGCGACGGTCTACGGGGTCTACGGCGGCTCCGGCCTGACCTCGGACGGGCACCACATCGCCCAGCCCGAGCCCGAAGGGCGGGGCGCCGCCCAGGCGATGGCGTTCGCGCTCGAGGACGCCGGGCTCACCCCTGCTGACATCGTGCATGTCAACGCCCATGCGACGTCGACCCCGCAGGGTGACATCGCGGAGGCCAACGCCATCCGACGAGCGCTGGGCGCGTCCACCGACCAGGCCGTCGTCACCGGCACCAAGTCCATGACCGGCCACCTCCTGGGTGGCGCGGGAGCCATCGAGTCGATCTTCACGATCCTGGCCCTCCGCGACCGACTCGTGCCCCCGACCGCGAACCTCGTGGACCTCGACCCGGAGGTGCACGTCGACGTGGCGACCGGACAGCCGCGTCCCCTTCCGGCAGGCGATATCGCCGCCATCAACAACTCATTCGGCTTCGGCGGCCACGACGTCGCCGTCGTATTCCGGAGCGCCTGATGGCCAGCGCCGTGCCCGAGGCCCTCGAGCTTGACCCGCGGTCCCCACGCGTGCGCCTGGCGGCCTTCTTCGACGATGGCGAGTTCACCACCATCACTCCCGAGGACGACCGCGGAGTGCTCGCCGCAGTGGGCCGGGCGCACGGCACCCATGTCGTCGCCTTCGCCACCGACCCCACCGTCCAGGGCGGCGCGATGGGCAACGACGGCTGCCGGGCCATCGTGACCGCGTATGACCGGGCCTTCGCCGACTCCGCGCCGGTCGTGGGCCTGTGGCACTCGGGCGGCGCACGGCTGCGCGAGGGGGTGCTCAGCCTCGACGCCGTCGGGCGGGTGTTCGCCGCCATGACCCGGGCGTCCGGCAAGGTGCCGCAGATCTCCGTCGTGCTGGGGCCGGCTGCCGGCGGTGCGGCATACGGGCCGGCCCTGACCGACATCGTCATCCTCGGCCCGGCCGGACGCATCTTCGTCACCGGCCCTGAGGTCGTGCGGTCGGTGACCGGCGAGGACGTCGACATGGAGCGCCTAGGCGGTCCCGAGCCGCATGGGCGGCGCAGCGGAGTCGTCCACATCACCACGGACAGCGAGGCAGAGGCCCTGGACCGAGCCCGCGTCCTCGCCACCCTCCTCGGTCACCAGGGCTCCCTGGACATCGACACGGTGCAGGACGTCGACCTCGGCGCCGCGTTGCCAGAGTCCTCGCGCCGGGCATATGACGTGCACCCGCTCGTCGAGGCGTTCGTCGACCCCGGCACCTTCGTCGAGCTCCACGCCAAGTGGGCACCCAACATCGTCGTCGGGCTGGGACGGCTGGGTGGGCGCACCGTGGGCATGGTCGCGAACAACCCACTGCGGCTGGGCGGTTGCCTGGACTCCTCGAGCGCCGAGAAGGCCGCCCGCTTCGTGCGGATGTGCGATGCCTTCGCGGTGCCGTTGGTCGTACTGGTCGACGTGCCCGGCTACCTGCCCGGCGTCGGGCAGGAGTGGGAGGGCGTGGTCCGGCGCGGCGCCAAGCTGCTGCACGCGTTCGCCGAGTGCGTCGTGCCGCGCGTCACCGTCGTCACCCGCAAGGCCTACGGCGGTGCCTACGTGGCGATGAACTCCGCGTCGCTCGGCGCCACCCGGGTCTACGCGTGGCCGTCGGCGGAGGTCGCCGTCATGGGTGCCGTCGCCGCGATCCGGATCCTGCACCGGCGCCGGCTGGCCGAGGTGCCGGAGGACGCCCGGGCCCAGGTCGAGCTGGAACTGGCCGCCGAGCACGAGGTGATCTCCGGCGGCATCGCCCGCGCTGTCGAGATCGGGGTCGTCCACGAGGTCGTGGCGCCTGACCGGACCCGCAGCAGCGTGGCCCGGGTCCTTCTGGACACCCCGGGCGTGCGCGGCATCCACGGCAACATCCCGCTGTAGCCGGGCCGCTCCCGGCTAGATGACCTGGTGCAGCACACGCACCGTCGAGCCCTCGTGGGCACACCGGTACGGCTCGAGCTCCTCGTCCCAGGGCTGGCCGATGAGCCGGGCGATCTCGTCGGACAGGGACTCCCCCGTCGTCAGGGATTGCACGACGGCGGTCTTGAGCCTGTCCTCCGGCACCATGACGTCGCCGTGCACGCCGATGGTCGCGCGGAACAGGCCCAGGCCGGGAGTCGCGGAGAATCGCTCCCCTTCGCGCCCCTGGCTCGGGTCCTCGGTCACCTCGTAGCGGACCTGGCGGAATGCGTGCAACGCGCTGGCGAGCTTGGCGCCGGTGCCGGCAGGCCCGCCCCAGATGAGCTCGGCCCGCACATGAGTGGGCGCAATCGGCTGCTCGGCCCAATCGATCCGCACCTCGGTGCCGAACACGCGGGCAAGGGCCCACTCGAGGTGGGCGCTGACGGCCCGCGGGCAGGAATGCACGAACAGGACGCCGCGCGAGCCCCCGGATGCGGGGGACGTCGCGCCGGACGCGCCCTTGACGTTCACGACGATCGTCATCCCGGCCTCCTTCGAGTGTCGCCTTCCCCAGCGTCCTCGAAGCAGTCAGGCCCGGACGGTTCCCGTGCGCGAACTGTGACGAGGATAACCCCCGGGCGGCTGCGGGCGGGCACGACTCCCCGGTCGTTTCGGTACTGTTCGTCCACCGAACGAGGTCCCCGGAGGAAACATGGCCATCGCCGCACCCCAGCCCCGCGTGCTCGCCGACGTATTCGGGCGCACCGCCGTCCGCAACGCGGTCCTCGTCGCCGGGGGTGCCGCCTTCGTCGGCGTGTCCGCGCAGGTCGCCTTCTTCCTGCCGTGGAACCCCGCTGTCCCGCTGACCCTGCAGACCTTCGCCGTCGTGCTGTCGGCCGCAGCCCTCGGCTCGGTGCGCGGCATGGCCGCCATGGCCCTGTACGCGGTGCTCGGCCTGGTCGGGGTGCCGTGGTTCGCGCAGGCCTCCCACGGCTATACCGCACCGTCGTTCGGCTACATCCTCGGCTTCATCGCAGCGGCGTTCATCGTCGGCAAGGTCGCCGAGAGCGGAGCGACCCGGACCTTCTGGCGCTCGGTCGGGCTCATGATCCTGGGCAACGTCATCATCTACGCCGTCGGCGCCACCTGGCTGAAGTACAACCTCGGCATCCCGTGGTTCGGCGAGGCATCGGCCTGGGCCTACGGCGTGCGCGACTTCCTGGTCGGCGACGCGATCAAGATCGCAGCAGCCGCCGGCCTGCTCCCGCTGACCTGGCGCCTGCTCCGCAAGGCCAAGCTCACCGACTGATCCCCGTTGGGCATGGTCAGTCGAGCGCGGCGATGACCTCGTCGACCATGTCGGTCGTCGTCGCGGGGTGGAGGAATACCAGGCGCCCGACGACTTCGCCCCGCCAGCTGCTCGACGTGACAAAGGCCCGCTGCGCACGCAGGAGTCGGGCCGACCAACCCTCGTACTCGGCCGGTCCCCAGCCGCTGCGCCGGAACAGGATCACGGACAGGTCCGGCTCGCGCACCAGCTCGCAGTCAGGCCGGCCGGCCAGCCTTGCCGCGGCATACCGGGCCATCTCCAATGAGTGCTGCACCGCCACGCGGTACGCGCCAATCCCATGCACGGCCATCGAGAACCACAGCGGCAGGCCACGTGCCCGCCGGGTCAAGTGGTAGGCGAGGTCACTGGGGTTGATGTCATCGTCGTGCTCGTGGATGACGTCGAGGTAGGACGCGTCCTGCGTGTGCACGGCCTTCGCCAGCCGTGGCTCCCGGTACAGCAGCGCGGCGCAGTCGAAGGGAGCGAACCACCACTTGTGCGGATCCATGACGACGGAGTCCGCCTGCTCGATGCCGTCATAGCGATCCCTCAGCTCGGGGGCAAGCAGGCCCGCTCCCCCGTAGGCCCCGTCGACGTGCAGCCACCAGCCTCGTTCGCGCGCGGTTGCCGCCGCGGCACCGATGTCGTCGATGATGCCCGCGTTCGTCGTGCCTGCCGTGGCAACGATCGCGCAGACCTCGTCCAGGTCCCCGAGGCCCGAAAGAGCGGTTCGCAGGGCCTCCTCCGTCAGCCGGCCGTCGGGCGTGTCCACGACCAGGGCTGCCATGCCCGTGATGTTGAGGGCGTTGGCGATCGACGAGTGGGCCTGGTCGCTCACCACGACCCGCATCGGCACGTCGGGCAGGCCGGCGTCCACGCGACGTCGGCGGGCGGTGTCGCGCGCGACGACGAGCGCCGAGAGGTTCCCGGCCGAGCCGCCTGAGACGAAGACGCCGCCGGCAGATGCGGGCAGGCCCGCGAGGTCGGCCAGGGCGCGCAGTGCCTGGTTCTCGGCCATCACGGCCCCGGCCGCCTCGAACCACGAGATGCCCTGGAGCGACGACGCCGAGACGACCATGTCGAACAGCAGTGACGCCTTCGTCGGCGCCGACGGGATGAACGTGAACATGCGTGGACTGTCGGCCGACAGCACGGTGAGTGCGAGGTGCCGGGCGTAGACGTCCATGACCTTTCGGAAGTCGTGGCCCTCCTCCGCGATGAGCCCGTCGAGAACGCTGGCCAATTGCCCTCGATCGGCCAGCCCATCGAGCGGGACCTCCTCCGCGAGCAGCCGATCGGCGACATAGCTGAGGATCACCTGGGTCATGTCGGGGTCGGGGCGGTGCATGCGATCGGCATCGATGGGCAGGGCCGGCAGGAATGGGACCGACGCGACTGCGTCGGAGGGGTCAGGAGTCATGGCGGCAGTCCTTCGATGGCCCGAGGACTCGGGTGCGGCGCGCCGTCAGCCAGCCTGGCAGCAGGCACCGCGCGTGATGCTAGCGACCCCGAGGCGGCGGGCCAAGCCGCGGCATGACCGCCGGCAGTGCACAATGTGCCCATGCCCAAGATCGCTGCCGCCACCGTTGCGGAGAACCGCGAGCAGCGACGCGACGCCCTGCTCGCGGCAGCGGCGGCCCTGATGCAGGCGCGAGGGACCTTCACGGTGGCCGAGGTGGCCCGCGAGGTGGGGCTCTCCCGGTCCGCCGTCTACGAGTACTACAGCAGCGCGGCCGAGCTCATCGCCGACGTCCTGGTCGACGAGATGGCCCTGTGGTGCGACGCGCTGGCGACGACGGCTGAAGGCTCTCCGCGGGAACGGGTGCAGGCGTGGATCGGCGGCGTCCTCGAGTACGTCGCCGACGGGCGACACGCCCTCCTGAGAGCAGCCGGCACGGTCGAGCTGCCACCCTCACGCCGAGCGGAGGTCCAGGCCCTTCACCAGGCCCTGATCGCCCCCTTGGTCGAGGCGTTGGTCCTGGCCGGCTCGGCTGACTGCGTGCAGCAGGCGCGTTACGTCTGGGGCGTCGTCGACGTGGCCATCTCCCGCATCGAGTCCGGCGACGCCGACCCCGTCACCGAGACCGAGGCCGTCCTGGCCTTCATCGAGGGCGCGTTGGCGCACGTCCTCCCCGCCTGGCCGTAGACCGAGCGAAGTCATGGTCACGCCGCGCATCCTCGCCAGCAGCGGCGGCTTCGTCAGCACGGATCTGTGGGGCGTCATGCGCCCGGGCCCCATCATGCTCGAGGCGTTGAGATTGAGCGGTGCGCGGCGCCCGCGCGTATGCCTGGTCATGACGGCCAGCGGCGACAGCACGCAGTACTTGGCGGCCATGTACTCGGCCCTCGCGGATGTCGGCTGTGACGTGGATCACCTTGCCCTGTTCAGCCAGCCCAATCGCTCGCCTGCTGACGCGCTCGGACGGGCTGACGTCGTGTGGGTGGGCGGCGGCAGCGTCGCCAACCTGCTAGCGCTCTGGCGCCTGCACGGCGTCGACGACGCTATGGCGGAGGCGTGGCAGCGAGGCGCCGTGCTCGCCGGTGTGAGCGCAGGCTCCATCTGCTGGCATGTCGGCGGGCCGACCGACTCATTCGGCGTCGACCTGCGTCCCGTGACGAACGGCCTCGGCCTGCTGCCATACGGCAACGGCGTGCACTACGACTCAGAGGAGCAGCGCCGCCCGCTTCTTCATGCGCTCGTGCGGGATGGGGTGCTGCCAATGTCGTACGCCACCGACGACGGTGTAGGCCTGCTGTACGAGGGCATCGACCCGGTCGCCGTCATCACCGACAAGGACGGGGACGCGGCGGCCTACCGGATCGAGCGATCGGGCGACGAGGTCGTCGAGACCCGGCTACCGGCAGGACCCATCACGGCGTAGGGTCAGCCAGCGACGCGCGAGGCGTGTGCCTCGGCCTCCTGAACCAGCCGCTGCAGGTTGCTGACTGCGGCCGTGAGCTCGCCGTCCCAATGCTGGGCGCGCACGCACCACATGACCGTGTCCTGAGCCTCGAGCAACTCGTCCCGCATCTTCTGCGGCGCGCTGCCACCCAGGCGGGTGAGCACGCGCTCCGTGGCGGACACCCAGGCCTCCGCCAGCTGCAGGTGCTGAACGTCCTTCGCGATCTCGCGGACCTGCGTGCTCGCCTTGGGCATATCCGGCGAGATGTCCTTGAGCTGCTGCTGCACGCGGTTCACGGCGGTGACCATGTCAGCGACCATGGGCGGGTGCGCGGTGGAGTGCCGAAGGTCGTGAAGAAGGTCCTCGCAGGCCGACTTGACGTCGGCCTTGGCGGCGAAGAACCGCTCGTCCGCGCGATGCGGAACCTCCTTGGCGGAGATCCGGGAGAGTCGGTTGGGACCTGGTGTGCTGCTCTTCATCATGCACTCCTCAGTCGACTGGCCTGGGCCAGAACGAGCGTGGATCGCCCTCACTCATTCTTACCCCATCACCCGCAGATCGCCCGGTGAATGATCAAGCCAAGCCCGGGTAGTCCTCCGGCGACCGCTACGGGGCCAGGTGCTCGGCCAGGAACGACTCGACGCGACGGATCGAGTCCGCCCACGGCCCGTACAGGTAGTGCCCCGCCCCCCGGTACTCCACGAGCGTCACGTCCTTGCCGGCGACCTCCAGCGCCCGCTCCGTGGCCCTGGCCCACGCAATGTCGCAGCTCTCGTCCTCGGTGCCGTGGATCATCAGCACGGGCTCGGTCACCCGCGAGAAGTAGGTGCGCGACGACATCGTCCGCCAGAAGGCCGGGTTCACCTCGGGTGAGCCGTACTGCCGGATGATCTGCTGCCCGAGGGAGCCGTTGAACCGCTGCCAGCGGTTGAAGTTGTCGCCGGCATCGGTGCTGGTGGACGCGTACGTGATCGCGGCGTCGAAGACTCCTGGGCGGATGACGAGAGCTTGGAAGGCGACCCCGCCGCCCATGGATCGGCCGAGCACCGCCACCCGGCGACTGTCGATGAAGGGCAGTCTTGACGCGCGGACCGCGAGACCGGCGTTGATGACGTCGGCGGCGTAGCCCAGTCGCAGCACGAGGTCGTTCGCCGGGTCGTCGTCGGATCCCGCGTGGTTGCGGTAGTCGATGTGTAGGGCCACGTATCCGTTTCGTGCCAGCCAGTCCTGCTCCCGGCGGAAGCCTTGGCCCGACCAGTATGCGGACGGCTCGATGTAGCCGTGCGCGAGCACGACGACCGGGAACGGTCCTTTGCCGCGCGGCCGGTTCATGATCCCCGTGATCGTCAGGCCGTCGCTCTCGTACGAGATGGCGTGGCGGGTGTAGTCCGACGTCCCGCCGAGGTCCCGGCGGATCCGCAGTCCGGTGCCCTCGTACTCGCGGGCGATCGCGGCCGGGATGGAGGGATCCGCCGTCGAAGCCGATGCCGAAGCCACGGGCATGAGGCCCACGGAGGTGACCGCGATGACCAGGGCGGCTGGTAGGGCGAGAAGGCGGTGCACCAGACGATGATGCGTCACACTCGCGAACGGCGCCACCCATGGGCGCGGCCGAACTCGCGTGGGCTAGCGTCAGCGTCCCATGAGGCAACGCAATCTTGCCCGAGGCCTGGCCCAGGCCGGAGCCTTGGCGTCAGTGCTCATCACCGCGAACACGGTGGCCAACCTGCGGGTCGTGCAGCGCCCCTCTGCCCGTCCCTGCCCCGAAGTCGTCGAGCGGATCTCGGTGCTGCTTCCCGCGCGCAACGAGGCACGGCGGGTGTCCGCGTGCCTGGCGTCGATCCTCAGCCAGGAGTCCGTCCCCGACCTGGAGGTCATCGTCCTCGATGACGGGTCGACGGATGGCACTGGCGAGATCGTGCATCGCGTGGCCGGCCACGATGCGCGGGTCAAGATCCTCGACGGCGACGACGTCGATCCGCCGAACGGCTGGCTGGGCAAGCCCTGGGCATGTCACCGGCTGGCCGAGGCCGCGACCGGATCGGTGCTGGTCTTCATCGATGCCGACGTCGTGCTGTCCCCGTATGCGGTCGCGTCGGCGGTTGCTGCGATGCGACAGGGCGGCCTGGACCTCGTCTCGCCGTACCCTCGGCAACGGGCCGAATCGCCGGTCGAGCGACTGACGCAGCCCCTCGTCACGTGGTCATGGCTGGCCACCTTGCCCCTTGGCCTGGCGGCCGGACCGAGGCCCGCGTGGTCGGCCGCCATCGGGCAGTTCCTTGTCGTCGATGCGGGCGCCTACCGCGCCGCGGGCGGCCATGCTGCGGTGGCCGATTTCGTCGTCGAGGACGTCGCGGTGCTTCGGGCGATGAAGAGTGCCGGTTTCCGCGGAATGCCGATGGACGGCAGCGAGATCGCCCAGTGCCGCATGTACGACGGGGCGTCTGAGGTGTACGAGGGCTACTGCAAGTCGCTGTGGTCGGTGTTCGGTTCCGTGCCCGCTGCCGCCGGGGCGGTGTCGGCGATGGTCTTGATCTACATCGTGCCGACGGCCGTGGCGCTGGCATCGCGTGACGTGTCCGCCCGCCGCTGGGGGCTGCTGGGCTACTCCTCAGCCGTGGCCGGGCGTGCGCTGGTCGCGCACCGGACCGGCGAGCGCATGCTTCCCGACGTCCTGGCCCAGCCGGTCTCGGTTGGGGCATTCGCGGCACTCACCGTCGCTTCCGTGCTGCGCAAGCGGTTCGGGTCCCTTACCTGGAGCGGCCGCAGCGTCTGAGCCGCCGCCTCCCACATCGGTCGGTACTCTGCCACGCATGCCCTCTCACGATCGCGGCCCGGATCCCGTCGAGCGCGTCACGGTCGAGCGTGACGGCCACGTCCTGCTGATCGGGATCAACCGCCCCGAGAAGCGCAACGCCATGGACCTCGCGGCGCTCGACGCGCTCGCCGAGGCGTACCAGGTCCTCGACGAGGACCCGTTCCTGCGAGTCGGGGTGGTCTTCGGGCACGGGGAGCACTTCAGTGCAGGGTTGGACCTCGCGGAGGTGGGGCCGGCCGTGGCCGAGCATGGCCCTGCCGCGCTGGCCGGGGCTGGCCGGGTGGACCCGTTCGGCGTATGGGGCGATCAGGTGCGCAAGCCCGTGGTAATGGCCGTCAGCGGCATCGCCTTCACGCTCAGCATCGAGCTCGCCCTCGCCAGTGACATCGTCGTCGCCGGCGATGACGTGCGCTTCCGCCAGCTCGAGATCGGTCGGGGAATCATGCCCTTCGGGGGTGCCACCTTCCGGGCCCCGGCCCAGCTCGGCTGGGGCAACGCCATGCGTTTCCTGCTCACCGGCGAGGAGTTCGGCGCCGCCGAGGCACTGCGCATCGGCCTCGTTCAGGAGGTCGTGCCAGCCGGCCAGCACGTGGCCAGGGCGCGGGAGCTGGCGGGGATCATCGCCGAGCAGGCGCCGCTCGGGGTCCAGGCCACCCTGGCCAACGCGCGAGCGGGGCGCGACCGGGGGCAGGCCGCGGCGATCGAGCACCTGCGAGGAGCCCTTCCGGCGATCATGGCCAGCGACGATGCGCAGGAGGGGATCGTCAGCTTCCTCGAGCGGCGCGCCGGGCGGTTCACGGGCAGGTAGCCGACCGATGAGGGGTGCTCGGCGGAATGGTGAACGTCGTTACGCTTACCTCGTGCCGAGCGCCAACGACACCCCGTCGAGCCAGGAAGACCTTGTCCGCCTGCGCATGGCCTTGGGGCGCCTGGGCCGGGTCCTGCGCCAGCATGTCGATGCGGACCTGCCGTATGCCCTCGCGTCCCTCGTCCTGGTGATCGGCAGGACGGAACCGACGACGGCCAGCCTGCTGGCCGAGCACGAAGGGGTCTCCGCCCCGTCGGTGAGCCGCTCACTGAACCGCCTGGTGGCCCTCGGCTTGGTATCGCGTGAGGTGGACCGTGCGGACGGTCGCGTCCACCGCCTGCGCCTCACGAAGGCCGGGCGAAGGATCCGCGACAACGTCCTCATGACGCGGCACGACTGGCTGGTGACTCAGTCGCAGCGGCTCAGCCCCGCGGATCTCACGAAGCTGCTCAACGCCGTGCCCGCACTGGAGCGGCTCTGCGACCCAGAGCCCTCCTAGCCGTTCACCCGCGCGCCGAGTCTGAGGTCTCAGGCGTCGAGCAGCGCGCGGTAGATCAGGGGCGGCGCGAACGGGAGGTCCCGGAACCGCACCCCCGTCGCATCGAAGATGGCGTTGCCGATCGCCGGTGCCACGGGGTCGATGGGTGGCTCGCCCGCGCCCTTCGCGCCGAACGGCCCGAACGCGTCGTGCTCGTCCGCGTAGTAGACCTCGATCGGCGGCACGTCGGCGAAGTTCGGGATCCGGTACATGCGCAGGCCCGGGTTCAGCACCTCGCCCTGCGGTCCCTGCTGGAACCACTCGGTCAGCGCAGCTCCGATGCCCTGGGTGACCCCGCCCTCGACCTGGCCGCGCAGTTGCATCGGGTTGATCACGATGCCGGCGTCGACCGCGTGCGCAACCTGGAGCAGCACCACCTCACCGGTGAGCATGCTCACCGCCAGCCGCACCCCGTGCACCTGGAACCCGTTGCTGATCGGCGACCCGTAGGCCCGGCGTGCCTGAGCCAGGGTGACGTCGTCCTCCTCGGCAGCGACCCAGAGATCGACGAGGCTGATGAACCCGCCGGCCGACCGGACCCCGTCTGGCCCGAGCGCTACCTCGTCCGCCGGGACGCCGAGCCGCCGAGCCGCGTAGGCACGCACCTTGCCGGCCAGTCCCCCGGCCGCCAGTGCGACGGCCTTTCCCGACACATTGAGGCCAGCGCTGGCGAAGGCCCCCGTGTCCCAGCCGCTCTCGGCCGTGTCCCCGTGCACCACGCGCACCCGGTCGACCGTGGTGCCGAGGTGCGTCGCAACGAACTGCGCGTGCGCGACGGTGGTGCCGTTGCCGAACTCGCAGGTGCCGACGTTGACCTGGTAGGTGCCGTCGGGCATGAGGCTGACGCTTGCCTCGGACCGGTGCTCGGTCGGCGGCGAGGACTCGAACATCGACATCGCGAAGCCCGTGCCGACGCGCCATTCGTCGCCGACGGGCGGCGCGACGCCGTTGCCCCGCGCCAGGGCTTCCTCGACCAGGTCGAATGCCTGGGTGAGTGCGTACCCGCCCATGACGGCATCCTCCGGCTCGCGGCCGATCCCGATGTCGTCGCCAGGCCCGACGGCGTTGAGTCGCCGCATCGTCATGGGGTGGATGCCCAGGGCGTGCGCGAGTTCGTCGATTGCCGACTCGACGGCGAACGTGGGCTGGAGCGCCCCGTACCCGCGCATGGCACCCGATGGCATGTTGTTCGTGTACACCGCGCGTCCGTCGTACTTCTTGTTGCGGCATCGGTACCACTTCAGCGAACCGGTACTGGCGAAGAGCGTCTCGCCCCCGTGGTTGCCGTACGCTCCCGTGTCCGAGGTCACGTCGAGGGCCATCGCCGTCAGCGTCCCGTCCTTCCGCGCACCGAGCCTGACCTTGATCCGCATCGGGTGGCGTGGGGCGGCGCCGTAGAACTGCTCCTCGCGAGTGAATTCCCACTGGACCGGGCGCCCCGTGTCGAGGGCGGCCAGCACGCACAGGTCCTCGGTGAAGACTTCCTGCTTTGCCCCGAACCCGCCGCCCACCCGCTTGGTGAACACGTGCACGTCGCTGGCCTGCAGGTCGAACAGGTAGCAGAGCTTCGTCCGCGTGAGGAACGGCGTCTGGGTGCTCGTCCGCACGTGCAGCAGCCCTGCCTCGTCGACCCAGGCGATGCTGCCGTGGGTCTCCAGGTGGGCCTGCGCGTACCGCGGCGTGCTGAACGTGGCCTCCACGACGGCGTCGGCCTCCACGAGCCCGCTCTCGACGTCGCCGCGGCTGGTGCTGAAGTCGAGAAGGATGTTCTGGTCCGGGCGCCGGATGAAGGAGTCGGTCCGGCCATGAATGACCGGGGCACCGGGCCTCATCGCCTCCTCGGGGTCGAGGACCGCCGGCAGCACCTCCCACTCGATGGCGACCGCGCGGCAACCCGCCTCGGCCGCCGCCACCGATTCGGCCACCACCGCGACCATCCGCTGGCCTATGAAGCGAGCCACCTGGTCCAGCATGAGGGTGTCGTCCGGGTCGACCAGATGGTTCTCGTGCGTCGCGGTGTCGTAGTACTTCTGCGGCACGTCCTGCCACGTGTAGACGGCCACGACGCCGGGCGTCGCCCGGGCCGCCTCGGTGTCGATCGCGAGCACTCGCGCATGGGCATGAGGCGACCGCACGACCTTCAGGTGCAGCGTCCCGGGGATGGAGTGGTCGAGTGTGTACTCCTCGCGTCCCGTCACGATGTCACGACCTGCCGGCGAGGCGATGCTCGCGCCGACCGCCTGGCCGGGGGCGACGTCCTCGTCGATGTTGACCACGCCGTTCACGGCATCGGCGATCGCGCGGTATCCCGTGCATCGGCATAGCGATCCGCGCAGGGACGCGGGCAGGTCGGCCTTCTGCTCCTCGGTCATCCCCGCACAGGTCATGATCATCCCCGCGGTGCAGAAGCCGCACTGGTAGCCCTGGGCCTTCAGGAAGCGCTCCTGCATCGGGTGCAGGGCGTCGCCGTCGGCAAGGCCCTCGATCGTCGTGACCTCGTGGCGTTGCGCCTGGACGGCGGACACGAGGCAGCTGTGGACGGGCTTTCCGTCCAGCCATACGGTGCAGGCCCCGCAATCGCCGCTGTCGCACCCCTTCTTCACGCCGTGGTGCCCGAGCTCGCGCAAGTACGTGCGCAGGCACTGGCCCGGCGCGGGGGATGCATCGAACGTCCGGCCGTTGACCGTGATCGACATGCGGCAGTGCCTTCCTCGGGGTGGTCGGGAGAGTCGGGCCGGTCAGGTCGCAGCGAGCTCGGTGCGCAACTGCTCGGCGAAAAGGTAGGTCAGGTGCCTTCGGTGGTCCGGCGTGCCGTTGGGGTCGTCGAAGTACTTCTCCATGGGGATGGCCGCGTCGAGCCCCGCCGTGAGCTCCACGGCCGTCGGCGGCGATGCGAAGCGAACGTGGAACGGATGGCTCGTGGCCGCCGTGACCGTGATCAGAAATTCGCCCGTCGAGGCATCGTGCGTCCCGACGAGGAACACGCTGGAACGGCCGTGCTTCGTGAGCGTGAACCGCCTCAACGCGTAACGGCGGGCGAGCGAGGCCGCGGGTAGGTGAACGGACCGCAGGAGCTCGCCCGGCCGGAGGACGTTGGCCAGGTTTCCCGTGACGAAGTCGATGGCAGGCACGGTGCGCCTGGATCCGTCGGCTGCCCAGAGCAGGTACGTGGCCTCGAGGGCCACCGTCATGGTGATCATCGGCCCGGCCGGGAGCGAGGCGCAGATGTTGCCCCCGACGGTCTGCCGGTTCCACACCTTGAAGCTGGCCAGGTACTCCTCCACGCACTGACGCAGCAGCGGCCCGGCGGCCCACTCCGGCGGCGGCACGAACTCGTGCAGCTCCGTGATGCCGCAGGTGGCGGCCAGCGCGAGCCCGTCGTCGGTCACCGTGATCGACGGCCAGCCCATCTGAGACAGGTCGCGGAGCCGGCGCAGGTTCGGCCACGGCGCGTAGAAGAGCAGGGTGCCGCCAGCCAGCCAGGCATCCCCGTCCTGCCACCCGGCCGCGGGCGCATCAGGACTCGGGACGATGAAGTCCGTGACCGTGTTCAGGTCCATGGGGTGACCCTAGGCCGCTGCGCCCCGGGGCGTGACCGGGATCAGTCAGCAGTAGGGATAGTGGTACGGGTCGCACGATGGCGTGGGCGTGGGCGTCGGCGCGGGTGCCGGCGCGGGAGCCACCGCGTCGCCGGTGATGCGAATGTCGTGCGGCGAACCCGCGGCGTTGCTCGTGAACCGCAGTAACGCGGACTGCGGACCGGACAGCTGCGGACTGAACGAGATGACGAAGTCGCAGGTCTCGCCGGGGCCCAGGGTCCGGCCGCCGCAGCCGTCGCTGGTGAGAAAGAGCCAGATGATTGACTGGTCGTACTCCAAGTGCAGCTTGGAGAGGCTGAGCGGGGCCGTGCCGGCATTCTTGACGGTAATCCGCCGGGACTCCGAGTTGCCGACGGCCACCGTGCCAAAGGCAAGGCTGTTCGTCGAGATCGAGGCGATCGGCACTGGAGCCGGGACACCCTTGCCGATCAGGCGTACGGAATCCGTCGGACGCGAAGGCGCCGACCTGACGATGAGCGCTGCCTCGACGGCGTCGAGGCTGGTCGGCGCGAACCCCACCACAACCGAGCATTGGCGACCGGGCCGCAGCGGCACCCCGCGGCAGTTGCTCGTGACCACCCGGAACGATCCAGCACCCGGACCGTTGAGAGTGAACTC
The DNA here is from genome assembly GCA_030681835.1 of Actinomycetota bacterium. GTDB lineage: Bacteria > Actinomycetota > Actinomycetes > S36-B12 > S36-B12 > UBA10649. The sequence continues at coordinate 4,349 of JAUXRN010000249.1, read as the reverse complement.
CACCGAGACGGTCGACGTGCCCAGGTTGGTTAGCGTGATCAACTGTCCCATTGCGGTGGCGCCCACTTGCGTGTCGCCGTAGAAGACCTCGAGCGGCCGTGCGGTGATCCTTCCGCCGGGGTCGCGCACGACGATCGTGAAGGAATCCGAGAAGGCGGTTGCTAGCCCGGTTGGCCTGAGGCACGTGACCGACCCGTAGGCGCGGCGGCCGGGAACCATGCCGGAGACCAGCCTCTCGACGTAGTAGCCGCCGCCGTCCTGCTTGACCTCGAGCAGGTAGCTGCCATCGAAGTTGAGCGTGCAGCGGTTGTAGCGAGTGCCCGAGGTGAACTCCACCCGGAGGGTGCCGCCGACGTTGGCCGGGACCTCGAACTCGTCGTACTCCAATTCGATCGGGATGGCGGCGGGGACGTCCCGGTTCGTCGCGACCGGGAACAGCACTGCGCGGTCCACCGCGATCTTGTACGAGTCGTCGCAGGCGGGCAGGGTCGCGATCGCCAATGCCGCTGCCACGACCACGGCGGCCTTGCCCCAGAACGCCCGCCTCATGGCCGGTACTTCCCAGCCGCGGAGTTCCAGATCTCATAGCCGTTGTTGAAGCTGCCGGTCACGACGGCCTGGATGCGAGCGCCCTTGGCCGGCGCCGCAAAGCGGCAGGTCGCCTTGGACTTCGACACCCGGGCGATGCATACGGGCTTGTCATTGACGAGCAGGCGCAGGACGCCGGTAGCGACCGGCTTGCGCGCGGAGAGGCTGGCGCCTGTCACGGTGACCGTCGCCACGGCCCGGGCACCCGGCCGCACCCTCAGCATCACATCCGTGCCCGCCTCGATCCGCTCACGACTGAGGATGCCGAGTCGTGAGGTGAGGTAGGGCTGCAGGTGCTGCTGGAACTGCGGGATCGCATCGGTGGCGAACCCGGACGCAACCATCTTCTCCAGCCGCACCGTCACATCGGTGCTCTTTCCCACCTGCTTGAGGGCCAGAACGACGTCGCCGTTCAGGTTGCCCACGACCGACGTGAAGGCGAGCCGGTAGCGCGCGCTGGCGAACACAGTCTGCTCGACGGTGGCCACGGTCACCGGCATGGTCTGGACTCCGGCGGCTGTGTCAATCGCGACCTGGAACACCCAGTTCCCGTCGGCACCGCTGGCCGACGTGCAGCCCGAGATCAATGCGCAGATGCCGTCGCGGTTGACCTGCCCGTACCAGAAGGAATAGCGGGACGCCTCGACCCGGCCGGTGGCCTGCAGCCCGTCGAGGGTGCTGGTCTCGGCCAGGGCCGCGGACACGGCCCCGACCCCGATGAGCGTCGCGGCGACCGGGATCGCCAGTGCCGCGAGCAGCGCCTTGCGTCGCCTCATGGCCGCCCCCTTGCCGGACAGGCCTTCCGCTCATCACGGTACGCGCGGGAGCCGACCCTGTCGCGGCCAGCGGAGCGGGGGGAGCCGGCCGTCAGCAGCCGGTGACGTCGCCTCGGGGGCCGCAGTCGAGGACCCGCACCGACCCCACGACGTCCGGGAATGACCAGCCGGACAGCGTTACGGCGTACCGGCCGGGCTCGGCCGGTGACGTCATCGACCCGGGGGCCAGGCGGACCGTGATGGTGCCATCGTCGAAGGTCCCCTCGAGCGCTAGGCGGAGGATCACCCTTCCGTCCCGCTGCTCCCACCCGCACTTGAACACTCGGGCCGGCGCGCTCACGCGCACGAGGGACGCCGGGCAGCGGCCGGGGCGGAAATCGAAGGTGTCGTTCCCCTGGAACCCCTGGAACGCGACGTTGAACGAGATGTCCGCGTACTCCGCCTGGTCCATCGAGGCGGTCACCGTCGCCCCTGTGGGTTCGGAGGTCCGCGCGCGGCCCAACTGGACCGATTCCAGCTCGGGAGGCGCCTGGGCGGCCAGCGCCGCCGGCCCCGCGGCCAGCGCACAGGTGGACACGAGTGCGGCGGCGACGGCGAGGCGGGTCAGGGCGCGCATGGGACCTCCGATGATGGTCGGTGCTCACCGTGTCGCATGCGAGGGCGGGGCACAAGGATCCCGTCGGCTGCCGGGGCGGCGTACCGTCTGTGCCGTGACCTCGACCGGCGTCTGGCTCGCAGCCGCGGCCCTGCTCGCCGCCGCCGGCGCCGCGGGCAGCGGGAGTGCCTTCGCGGCCGCCCCCGCGGACACCCAGCAGCGGGACCGGCCCAGCGTGTTCGCCATCGGCGACTCCGTGATGCTCGGCGCGGTCGGCTGCATGGAGGCGCGGGGATGGGCCGTCGACGCCCTCGGCAATCGCCAGGTCACGGCTGCGGAGATGCAACTGCGGGCGGCGGCCGACCTGCCCGCCCAGGTCGTCGTCCATGCGGGCACGAACGGCGGCGCCGACCGCGGCGACCTTGCCGCCGTCATGCGCACGATTGGTAGGGGCCACGACGTCGTGTGGCTCACCATCCAGTTGCCCGACGGGACCAGCCGGTACACCTTCGAGGAGTCGACCAACGAGGCGATCCGCGCCCTGCCCGACCGCTTCCCGAACGCGTACGTCGCGGACTGGAACCAAGCGTCGGACGAGCACCCCGAATGGACCGGGGGCGACGGCATCCACCTGACCGTCGCCGGGTGCCGCGGCTACACGCGACTGATCGCCCGCACCCTGCGCGACGCCTGGGAGACGCACCACTACGTGCCCATGGGCCGGCCACTGGCCGTGGGGAACGGAGCGGGATGAGGCCGCGGCAGGTGGTGCTCACGGGCCTCGCGATCGCCGTGCTCGTGGCCGGCGGGATGGTCCTCGGCAGGTGGGATGCGGCCGAGGTCGACGAGCAGCAGGCACAGGCAGCCCTCGAGCCGTTCTACACCCCGCCGTCGCCCATCCCGGCAGTCCCGGGGACGCTCATCCGGTCTGAGCCGCTCGGCGTCGAGGTCCCCGGGGCAGACGCCCTCCGCCTGCTCTACGCGACCCAGCGGCCCGACGGCACCCCGGCGGTGTCCGGCGCCTTCGCCGTGATCCCGCGTAGCCCGGCGCCGGCCGGGGGCCGGCCCGTGGTGGCCTGGGCGCACGGGACAGTCGGGATGGGCGACGCGTGCGCGGCCTCGCGTACGGCCGACCCGCTGGCCGAGCTGGACGTGTGGCTCGACGAGATGGTGGGACTGGGCTGGATCGTTGTCGGGACCGACTACGCCGGCCTGGGCACGCCTGGCCCGGAGCTGTTCCTGGTCGGGGAGGCGGAGGCCCGCGACGTCGTCAACTCGGTGCGCGCGGTGCGCAACCTGGCGGAGTCTCGTGCCGGGGCGCGGTACGCGGTGTACGGGCACTCGCAGGGCGGCCATTCGTCGCTGTGGACCGGGCACCTCGGGCCTTCGCTGGCCCCCGAGCTCGACCTGGTCGGGGTAGCGGCGGCGGCACCGGCCGCGCGGCTCGTCGAGATCATGGGCGCGCAGTGGGACACCACCGTCGGCTGGGGCATCGGCCCCGAGGTCCTGGTGTCGTGGCCCGCCGTCGACGACGCCCTCGAGCCGGCGCAGGTCGCTACCTCCACGGGCCTGGACAACTACCAGCGGATCGCCCAGGAGTGCACGAGCGACCTCGGGCTCGCGGTCGAGCTGGTCGCCCGCGAGGAGTTCGGCGAGAAGTTCTTCACGGCCGACCCGACCAGCCAGCCCGCGTGGCGCGAGTTCGCCGATGCGCAGACCCCTCCCCCGATGCCGGCTGAGATGCCGGTGTTCCTCGCCCAGGGAACGGCCGATGAGGTCGTGCTCGCCTGGCCCAACGCGATCCTGGAGAAAGAATGGTGCGCTGCAGGGTCGTCGCTGACGACGCTGTGGCTCGGGGACATCGGGCACTTGGCTGCGGCGAAGACGGCCGGACCGGCGGCCGTCCAGTGGATCGCCGAGCGATTCGCCGGGCGCTCGGCGGCCGATACGTGTGGCGCGCCTACGCCCGTTGCGCCGCAGGCTCCCGCCGCTGCCGCCGCCTAGGTGCGCGGGATGAGCGCGCGCAGGCAGCGGACGGCCGTGGTCGGGTTGGACACCGTGATCAGCAAGTGCTGGTCATCCTCGGCATCGTGCTTCACGACCCGGGATGATGACGTGCACGACGGCCATCTCGAGGGCGGACGCGCCGATCCACAGCCACACCGTCGTGCGAACCAGGTCGACGTACGGGAAGGCCACGGTGCCCGGCGGCCCTGGCTCAGGAGTCATGGGGTGGCCGCAACCTAGACTCGGTGAAGACCACCCGCACAACGTACCGAGAGGCCGGACTTGGCGCCCCCACCGCTGTCGATCCTCGACCTCGCCGTGGTCGGCCGCGACCAGAGCGTGCACGACAGCCTGGGGGGCTGCGTGCGATTCGCCCAGCAGGC
>JAUXRN010000248.1 GCA_030681835.1 Actinomycetota bacterium | reverse complement strand
CGGGAAGGCGATGACGTCGCGGATCGACGAGGCGCCGGCCAGCAGCATGCACACCCGATCCAAGCCGAACGCGATGCCGCCGTGAGGCGGCGGGCCGTACTTGAACGCCTCGAGCAGGAAGCCGAACTTCGCCTCCGCTGCCGCAGCATCCATGCCGAGCAGGGCGAACACCCGCTCCTGCACCTCGCGCTGGTGGATGCGGATCGAGCCACCGCCGATCTCGTTGCCGTTGCAGACGAGGTCATAGGCCCACGCCAGGGCCCGGTCGGGTGCCTCCTCGAAGCGGTCACGCCACTCACGGTTAGGCGACGTGAACGGGTGGTGCACCGCAGTCCAGGCGGGCTGGCCCTGGTCGTCCTCGACCTGCTCGAACATGGGGGCGTCCATCACCCACAGGAAGGACCACTCGGCTGGATCGATGAGGCCGGTACGACTGGCCACTTCCAGCCGGGTGGCGCCGAGCAAGGCGCGCGCGTCGGACGCGCTCCCAGCGGCGAAGAAGACGCAGTCGCCGGGACCGGCACCGGCTGCCGTCGCCAGCCCGTCGCGCTCCGCGTCGCTGAGGTTCTTGGCAACGGGACCGCCCAGCACTCCGTCGGCATCGATGGTGACGTATGCCAGTCCCTTGGCGCCCCGCTGCTTCGCCCAGTCCTGCCACGCGTCGAACTGGCGGCGTGGCTGGTCTGCGCCTCCCGGCATGACGACGGCACCGACATACGGCGCCTGGAACACGCGGAACGGAGTGTCGCGGAAGTAGTCGGTCAGGTCGACCAGTTCGAGGCCGAAGCGGAGGTCCGGCTTGTCCGATCCGAATCGGCGCATGGCCTCGGCATAGGTCATCCGGGGGATCTCGGCGAGATCCACCCCGAGGATGCCCAGCCACAGGTCGCGCACCACCCGTTCGCCAACCTCGATGACATCCTCCTGCTCGACGAAAGACATCTCGATGTCGAGCTGGGTGAACTCCGGCTGGCGGTCACCCCGGAAGTCCTCGTCGCGGTAGCAGCGGGCGATCTGGAAGTAGCGCTCCATGCCCGCGACCATGAGCAGTTGCTTGAACAACTGGGGCGACTGCGGGAGCGCGTACCACTTGCCGGGCTGCAGCCGCGCGGGAACGAGGAAGTCACGGGCACCCTCGGGGGTGGAAGCCGTCAGCGTGGGCGTCTCGATCTCCAGGAAGTCCCGCGCCAGCAGGGCGTCGCGGCAGATCTGGTTGACGCGCGATCGCATGCGGATGGCGTCGCCGGCCGAGGCCCTGCGCAGGTCGAGGTACCGATGCCGAAGTCGCGCCTCCTCGCCGACGGTCGCTCGGTCGTCGATGGGAAAGGGAAGCGGCGCGGAGGCCGAGAGCACCTCCACCTCGGTTGACATGACCTCGACCTCGCCCGTGGGCAGGTCGGGGTTCTCGTTGCCGGACGGCCGGACGGACACGTTGCCGACTATCCGCAGGCAGTACTCATCGCGAAGGCCGTGCGCCACGTCGACGTCGTGGATCACGACCTGGACGATGCCGGTGCCGTCGCGCAGGTCGAGGAAGGCCACGCCTCCGTGGTCCCTCCGGCTGGCAACCCATCCGGCGAGGGTGACCTCAGTGCCTGCGTCTGCTGCCCGGAGGCTCCCTGCGTCATGCGTGCGGATCACCGCGCGTCCTCTCCTTGTCCGAGCCGATCGGCGACGTATGCCGCCATGTCATCCCACGGGACCTCGACCTGGTCCCCACTGAGCATGTCCTTCACTTGGCCGACTCCACGCTGGACGTCGTCGTCGCCGACGATCACCACGATGCCGGCACCGCTCCGATCAGCCGCCTTCATCGAGGCCTTGACTCCCTTGTCGCCGTAGGCCGTGTCCACGCGAAGCCCCATCGCGCGCAGGTGGGCCAACAGGCGCATGACCCGGCCGCGGTTGCCATCGCCGATGGCCACCAGGAAGACGTCGACGAGAGCTCCCGAGCCAGGCTCGAGGCCCTCGGCCCGGCAGGCGAGCAGCGTCCGGTCGGTGCCGAGTCCGAAGCCGATGCCGGACAGCGCGGCGCCCCCGATGGACTCCATCAGGCCGTCGTAGCGCCCTCCTCCCCCGATCCCGGACTGCGCGCCGAGCAGCGGGTGCGAGAACTCGAACGTCGTCCGGGTGTAGTAGTCCAGGCCGCGAACCAGTCTCGGCGCCTCAGTCCACGACACGCCCTGGTCGGCCAGGTAGCCGCGCACCGCGTCGTAGTGGCCGCGACAGTCCTCGCAGAGGTGGTCGGCCATGAGCGGTGCGCCGCCAAGCAGCGCCTGGACCTCCGGCCGCTTGTCGTCGAGGACCCGCAGGGGGTTGGCCTGGGCGCGCGCTCGCGTGGCCTCGTCCAGGTCGAGTCCGGCCAGGAATCGGGCCAGCAGTTCACGGTAGGGCGGACGGCACGAGGAGCAGCCGAGCGAGGTGAGCTGCAGTTCATACTGCGCCAGGCCCAGTGACCGGTACCCCTCGTCGGCCAAGGCAATCACCTCAGCGTCCAGCGCAGGGTCGTCCACGCCGATCGCCTCGATGCCGACCTGCTGCAGTTGACGGTAACGGCCCAGTTGCGGTCGCTCGGCGCGGAAGAAGGCACCGGCGTACCAGAGCTTCACGGGCAGCGGACCCTTGTCGAGCCGATGCTGCACCACGAGTCGCATCACCCCGGCCGTGCCTTCCGGCCGCAGCGAGATCGACCTGCCGCCGCGGTCCTCGAAGGTGTACATCTCCTTGCTCACCACGTCGGTGGACTCGCCCACGCCATGCACGAACAGCGCCGTGTCCTCGAACATGGGCAGTTCCACGTAGCCGTAGCCAGCGCGGCGTGCGGGCTCCGAGAGCGCCTCGCGGACGGCCAGGAAGGCAGCCGATTCGGGCGGGAAGTACTCAGGCACCCCCTTGGGCGCGCTGAAGCGGGTCATGTCACAGCCCCGTCCGACGTTGCGGGACCCCGGCGCTGCTCCCGTCAGCCGAACCAGCGTTCGCCAGGGCCGTGAGGTAGGGGTTGCTGTGCCGCTCGGCACCGATCGTCGTCTGCGGGCCGTGCCCGGGGAGCACGGTGATGTCGTCATCCGCGGGCAGGATCACCCGGCGAAGCGACCCCAGCATGGCTGCGTGGTCGCCCCCGGGCAGGTCGGTGCGCCCGATCGACCCCGCGAAGAGAACGTCGCCGCTCAGCATGACGTCGTCGACCTCGAACACGACCGACCCTTCCGTATGCCCGGGCGCATGACGCGGGGTGAAGGTCAGGCCGACCAGCTCGATGGTCTGCCCGTCGGGGAGGAGTCGCACGTCGTCGGGCTCGGCCAGCTCGAGCGAGTCCTCCGTCATGGCCAGCAGCTGCTCGCGGGCCGCGACGACGCTCGTTCCCGCGATGTCGGCCAGGCGGTACCGGTCATCCGCATGGATATAGGCCGGGATGCCGAACTGCGCGGACAGCGGTGCGACGGACCAGACATGGTCGATGTGCCCGTGGGTGAGGAGGACAGCCGCCGGTACGAGCCGGTGCTCGCGGAGGATGTCGCGCACGCCTGCCATGGACTTCTGGCCTGGATCGACCACTACGCATGGCTCGCCCGGGCCCGAGGCGACGACGTAGCAATTGGTCGCCCACGCGCCCGCCGGAAAGCCTGCCACCAGCACGCTGATTCCCTCGATCGATGTGAGGCGGCCAGCCTATCCGGCGCCGACGGCCGCCCCGGCGGCTCGGCCACCCCTCGTTGTCGGTTCCGCCATCATGCCCCGCCTAGACTCACCAGGCGTGGCGTGGGACAGGCGCCAGCAGGACAGTGGACACCGAGAGGGACCGATGGCAGGGAACAAGCGCCAGCGCGAGCTGGCCCGGGCGAAGTTCGAGCGTCAGCAGTCCCGTCGGGCGAGGCAGGGCGGTCGCAGGCGTCGCAACCAGCGCATCATTGCCGCCGTCGTCGTCGTCGGACTGGTGCTGGGGTCGGTCGCGTGGGCGATCCTGGCCACGCGCGGATCCGAGGTACCCACCGCGGAACCGACAATCGACCCCAGCGCGTTCGCCTCACTCGTGGCTTCTGCGGAGGCCCAGGCGGAGGCGGCTGCGCTCGACTGCCTGCCCCCCGGCACCCCCCGTGCCGACGACCTGTCCTTCGCTTCGGCACCGGCCAACGCCCCGGGCGCCAGCCTGACCCTCGCGACCAACTGCGGCGACATCGTCATCGCGCTCGACCCGGCGGCTCCTGCAACGGTGGCGAGCGCCGCCTTCCTGGCCGGTGAGGGCTTCTACGACGCGACCTCGTGCCACCGCCTGACCACGTCGGGCATCTTCGTGCTGCAGTGTGGCGACCCGAAGGGCGACGGGACGGGCGGACCGGGCTATGTGCTGCCGGACGAGAACCTCCCCGTGGACGGCGAGGCCAACTACCCCGCCGGGACGGTGGCGATGGCGAATGCCGGACCGGGCACGTCCGGGTCGCAGTTCTTCATCGTGTACGACGACACCACTCTCCCGGGCGACTACACCATCTGGGGAACCGTTACGGAGGGGCTGGACCTCGTGCGCGAGATCGCCTCGGCGGGCGTCGTCGACGGCGCCACGGACGGTGCGCCCGTCCAGCCGGTCTTTATCGAATCGGCAACGGTGCAGTCCTGAATCTGGATAAGGCTAGGGTTGTCCAGCACAGTGGGCCTTCGCGTGCCGATCCGGCGCGCCCGCAGCAGGGAAGCAGGGCGAGTCATGGCTGAGTTCAGCGTGCCGACACCGGCTGCGCTGCGTCGTCCCGTCCCTGCCGTACGACCGGCCGCGCCGACGAGTGCCGACGCCCCACCCGCCATCGCCACGAGCAATCCGCACGACTTCGGACGGGTCGAGGCCGACGGCACAGTCATCCTCCTGGCACCCGAGGGATCCGTGGTCGTGGGCCAGTACACGGCCGGCCCGCCCGAGGAGGGCCTGGCCTTCTTCGGCAGGAAGTACGACGACCTCGTCGTCGAGATCGACCTCATCGAGCGCCGCCTGGTCGACCACCGAGCACCTGCTGAGCAGGCGGAGACCGTTCTCCTGCGCGTGCGCGAGGCACTCGCTGCCCGCTCATTCGTGGGTGACGTGGCCACGCTGGAATCCCGGTGCGACCGGCTCGCGACGGTCATCGAGGACGCGCGGATCCAAGCGCGGGCGCGCAAGGCCGAGCAGCGGGAGGCGGCCCTCGGCGCGCGACAGGCGCTCGCCGCCGAGGCCGAGTCGATGCGAGACTCCACGTCCTGGAAGTCGACCACCGAGCGCTATGCCGCACTGGTCGAGGAGTGGAAGGTGCTCCCCCGCAGTGATCGCGGGGCGGAGCAGGAGCTCTGGCAACGGATCAGTACCGCGCGCACCGCGTTCGACCGGCGCCGGCGGCAGCACTTCGCCGAGCTCGATGTGCAGCGCAAGGAGGCCATCGCTCGCAAGCGCGAGCTGATCGCCGCCGCCGAGTCACTCGCTGCCTCGACCGACTGGGTGGCGACGTCCAAGCGCCTGCGCGACCTCATGGCTGACTGGAAGGCGGCGCCGCGCGCCTCCCGCACCGACGAGGACCGCCTCTGGAAGCGCTTCAAGGCCGCCCAGGACTCCTTCTATGCGGCCCGGACGGCTGCCGACGACGCCGAACAGGAGGGCCTGCGCGCGAACCTGCCGGCCAAGGAGGCCCTCGTCGCGGAGGCGGAGGCCCTGCTCCCCCTCGGTGACCTGAAGGCAGCCAAGGGCACGCTCCGCGGGATCCAGGATCGCTATGACAAGGCAGGGGACCTGCCGAAGGCCGACCGTGACCGCCTCGACGCCCGGCTCCGCAAGGTCGAGGACGCGGTGCGCAAGGCCGAGGCCGACTCATGGCAGCGCACGAACCCTGCCACCAAGGCGCGCGCCGAATCGACGGCCAACGCCTTCACCGACGCCCTGGCCCGCCTCGCGGAGCAGCGGGATTCGGCGGCAGCGGCCGGGAACGCGGCGAAGGTCGCCGAGCTCGAGGCGTCGATCGCAGGCACGACCGCCCTGCTGGACGCCGCCCGCAATGCGGCGGCCGACTCTCGCTAGACGCGGTAGGCGTCGTACACGCCTTCGACATTCCGCACGGCTCGGAGTACCGACCCCAGATGCTTCGGGTCGGCCATCTCGAAGGTGAATCGCGACAACGCGATCCGGTCCCTCGTCGTCGTGACCGATGCGCTGAGGATGTTCACGTGGGTGTCCGAGAGGGTGCGGGTGACGTCTGACAGGAGGCGGGCTCGGTCGAGCGCCTCGACCTGGATGTTGACCAGGAAGACGCTTGTCGACGTTGGCGCCCATTCCACCTCGACCATCCGGTCCGGCTCGGCCCGCAGCCCGGGCACGTTGACACAGTCATCCCGGTGAACCGAGACGCCCGCGCCTCGAGTGACGAAGCCGGTGATCGTGTCGCCCGGCACGGGCGTGCAGCAGCGGGCCAGCTTGACCCAAACGTCCTCGGCGCCCTTGACGATCACTCCCACGTCTCCGGGAGTGCGCGGGCGCTGGCGGTGGACGGTCGCCGGGTTGAAGAGCTCGGCGGCGTCATCCGCCGCGCCTTCGCTGCCGCCGGCTGCATCCACCAGTCGCTGGACCACGGTGGCCGCAGACGTGCGACCCTCCCCCACTGCTGCGTACAAGGCCGACACGTCCCCGAGGTGGAGGTCAGCCGCGATGGTCGACAGCGACTGATTGGTCATCAGCCGCTGCAGCGGAAGGCCCTGCTTGCGCATCGCGCGGACGATGGCGTCCTTGCCGTGCTCGATGGCCTCGTCGCGGCGCTCCTTCGAGAACCAGGCCTTGATCTTGGTCCGCGCCCTCGGTGACTTGACGAAGGAGAGCCAGTCCCGGCTCGGACCTGCACCATCGGCCTTCGAGGTGAAGATCTCGACGACGTCACCGTTCTCGAGCGTCGACTCGAGGGGTACGAGCTTCCCGTTGACCCGCGCCCCGACGCAGCGGTGCCCGACCTCGGTGTGCACGGAGTACGCGAAGTCGACGGGAGTGGCGTTCGACGGCAGGGCGACGACATCGCCCTTGGGCGTGAACACGAACACCTCGGTGGACCCGAGGTCGTAGCGAAGCGCGTCGAGGAACTCGTCCGGATCCTCGGTCTCGCGCTGCCACTCAAGGAGTTGGCGGAGCCAGCCGAAGTCGTCCGGCCCGCTCTTGCCACCCACGTCCTGCTGCTTGTAGCGCCAATGCGCCGCGACGCCGAACTCGGCCGCGCGATGCATGTCCTCCGTGCGGATCTGCAGTTCGACCGGCTTGCCCTCAGGACCGATGACGGTGGTGTGGAGGGACTGGTACATGTTGAACTTCGGCATCGCGATGAAGTCCTTGAAGCGACCGGGCACGGGACTCCACTTGGCGTGGACAACCCCCAGCACGGCGTAGCAGTCCCGGATGTCGTCGACCAGGATCCGTACGCCGACGAGGTCGTAGATGTCGGCGAAGTCACGGCCGCGCACGATCATCTTCTGGTAGACGCTGTAGTAGTGCTTGGGCCGCCCGGTGACGATGGCCTTGACCTTGCTCTTCTTCAGATCGGCCTCGATCTGGTCGATGACGGCAGTCAGGTACTGGTCGCGCGACGGCGCCCGCTCCGCGACGAGGCGGACGATCTCCTCGTACATCTTGGGGTGCAGGGTCGCGAAGGCCAGGTCCTCGAGCTCCCACTTGACCGCGTTCATGCCCAGGCGATGCGCCAGCGGGGCGTAGATCTCGAGGGTCTCACGGGCCTTCTTCTGCTGCTTGTCCTCGGGCATCCATCGCAAGGTCCGCATGTTGTGCAGGCGGTCGGCCAGCTTGATCACCAGCACCCTGATGTCGCGGGCCATGGCGATGACCATCTTGCGCACCGTCTCCGCTGCCGATGCCTCGCCGTACCGCACCCGGTCGAGCTTGGTGACCCCATCCACCAGTTGCGCGATCTCGTCGCCGAAGTCCTCCCGCAGGGCATCCAGTGCGTAGCCGCAGTCCTCGACCGTGTCATGCAGCAGGGCTGCCGCCAACGTCGGCGCCGTCATGCCGAGGTCGGCCAGGATCGTCGCCACTGCGAGGGGGTGCGTGATGTAGGGCTCGCCCGAGCGGCGGGTCTGGTCACGGTGCAGGTAGGCGGCCATCTCGTAGGCGCGCTCGACCACCTTGGCATCGGACTTGGGGTGGTACTTGCGCAGCGTGCGCAGCAGTGGCTCGAGCTCGGGGAACGTGGTCCGGCTCCCGGCCAGGCGGGACAGGCGGGATCGCAGCCCGCCGACGTCCGGCGCCACGACGGTCGGGGCCGCGATGAGCGGCTCCGTGGGAAGCGGGCTGTCCTTGGCCAACAGGTCTCCCTCGTCGCGTCAGCCAAGTGTACGTGCGGCTAGGCGTCGAGCAGTGCCGCGACCGTGACACCCCGCTCGCGCAGGCGCGCGGAACCGCCGAGGCTGACCAGGTCGAGAATGACGGCGAAGCAGGCAAGATCGGCCCCCGTGCGCTCGACGAGGTCGACCGCGGCGAGCGCCGTTCCCCCGGTAGCGAGCACGTCGTCGACGATGACGACGCGACGTCCGGGACCGAGCGCATCCTGATGGAGTTCGAGGGCCGTCGACCCGTACTCGAGGTCATACTCCTGCGCGTGGACGGCCCCAGGCAGCTTGCCCGGCTTGCGGAGGGTCACGAAGCCGGCGCCGAGGTGGTACGCAAGTGCCGCGGCGTACGGGAACCCTCGGGCCTCGATGCCGACGACCTCGTCGATGGTCCCGCGCCCGATGGTCACGGCCATGAGGTCGACGGCCGACGCGAACGCCAGTGGATCCGCCAGCAGCGGGGCGAGGTCCCGGAAGACGACGCCCGGCTCCGGCCAGTCCGGTACCTCCCGGATCCGTGACCGGAGCAGGAGTTCCGCCGCGGCGGGCTCGATCATGCGGTCAGTTCTTGCCGCGACGCGAGCGCGTCTGCTTTCTAGGTTGCTGGCGCACGGACGGGTCCGACCGTCGCACGGCCGCCGTGGCGCCGGCTGCCGACGCGGCCTCCACTCCTGCGTCTGCGCTGGCCGGGCCGGTTGCCGCGGAGGGAGCCGCCGCCTTGGACTGCTTGCGGCGCGCGTGGACGCGGGAGGCAAGCGACTTCATCTCCGGCTGCCGCTCCTTGAGCTGGACGAGGAACGTGGTGGCGATGAAGATCGACGAGTAGGTGCCGGCCGCCATGCCGATGGCGAGGGCCACGGCAAGGTCGAGCAGCGTCCCTGCACCGAGGAACCCGGCACCGACGATGATGATGGCGAGCACGGGCAGCAAGGCGACGATCGACGTGTTGATCGACCGGACGATCGTCTGGTTCACGGCGAGGTTCGCCGCCTCGCCGTACGTCATCACGGACTGCCCGGCGAGGCCGCGCGTGTGCTCCTTGACCTTGTCGAACACGACCACGGTGTCGTACAGCGAATACCCGAGGATCGTCAGCAGGCCGATGACCGTTGCCGGGGTGACCTGCAAGCCGGTCAACGCGTAGATGCCGATCGTGATCACCAGGTCGTGGACCAGGGCGACCAGCGCAGCGGCAGCCATCCGCCATTCGAAGTAGATCGACAAGAAGATCGCTACCAGGATGATGAACACGATCAGCCCTTGCAGGGCCTTCTTCGAGATCTCGGCACCCCAGGTCGGCCCCACTACCTGCACGGTGATGTCGTCGGTGGACACGCCGCAGGTATCCGCCAAGGCGCGGCTGATCTCCACGCTCTGCGCCGGGGTGACTGCCTCAGTCTGCACGCGAACGGTTCCGCTGGCCGTTTCGGTGACGATCGACTGGGCGCCGGTGAGGTCGTCGGCAACGCCGCGTGCCTGCTCGACCGAACAGGTGGCATTCGGGAGCGAGAACTCCGCGCCGCCGCGGAACTCGATGCCGAAATTGAGGCCGCGGATGAGCACGGCCGCGATGGCGACCAGCAGGATGATGCCCGACACGATGTACCAGGTCTTGCGACGGCCGATGTAGTCGTACGACACCTCGCCCGCGTAGAGGCGATGCCCCAGCCCGCGCAAGCTGCTCATGAGGACTCCTCGCTAGTGGCGCGACGTCGTCGGGTCGCGGTGGCGGTGGTTGGTGAGCCGACCAGCGTGTGCCCGCCGAGCCGGTCCGGATCCAGTCCGGTCCACTTCGAGCCGCGTTGCATCCAGGATGTGCGGCCCATGAGGACGGTGAGCGGGTGGCTGAACAGGAATGCCACGATGACGTCGATGATCGTCGTCAGCCCGAGCACGAAGGCAAAGCCGCGCACGCTGCCGACCGACAGCAGGTAGAGCACGACCGCCGCGAGGATTGAGACGAAGTCGGCGGCCAGAAGTGTGCGCCGGGCACGGATCCAGCCCGTATCGCAGGCGACCCGCAGGGACCGGCCTTCCCGGATCTCATCCCGGATGCGCTCGAAGTAGACGATGAAGGAATCCGCCGTGATGCCGATCGCCACGATCGCGCCAGCCACCCCGGCGAGGGTCAGCGTCAGGCCGATCGACTTGCTCAGCACGATGAAGGTCAGGTACAGCATGACGGCGGCGATGACGAGGGAGAAGACGGCGACGAAGCCCAGGGCGCGGTAGTACAGGACGAGGTAGACGCACACCAGCAGCAGGCCCAACAGGCCTGCGATGATGCCGGCCCTCAACTGGTCGCTGCCCACGGTCGCCGAGACGGTCGTGATGTCCACCGGCTCCAGCGTGACGGGAAGGGCGCCGTACTTCAGGACGTTGGCGAGGTCGCGTGCCTCGTCTGCGGTGAAGTTGCCCTCGATCTGCGCCTGGCCACCGAGGATCGGCTCATTGAACCGGGGGGCGGAGACGACGACCCCATCCAGCACGATGGCGAAGGCGTTGCAGGGGTTGGCCCCGATGGCGCCGCACTCCGGGAGGCCGGTCAGTCGGGTCGATGCCTCGGAGAGGGCTCGTGCCCCTTCGCTGTCGAACTCCAGTGACACGACCCAGCCCAGGCCGTTCTGCGGGAGCACGGCGTTGGCGTTGGTCACGTTGGTGCCCTGGATGAACGCGGGCTCGAGGTTGTACTTGGCGGCCCCGTCGCGCTCGCAGGTGCCGAGCCACTGGCTGGGGTCATCGGGCCGGCCGCCGGTGTAGTTCTCCGGCAAGGTGCAG
>JAUXRN010000112.1 GCA_030681835.1 Actinomycetota bacterium | reverse complement strand
GCAGGGAGACACCACAATGGACGCACTACGAGCCCTCAAGCGGAAGGTCGCCCGACGCGTGTTCAAGACCCTCATCGCCCCGACGACCAGCACGACCGCGAACACATTCGCGATCGCTGCTTGACATAGGAGCAACGCGTGACGGAGCGGATCGCCTCCCGGCAATTCCAGGAGGCCGAGGGAGTTGAGGCCTGGCGCGTCCTGAACGGGCGGGCGTACGCGTACTTCCGGACGGGGTCGTTCGCCAAGGGCGTGGCCCTCGTCGACGCGATCGGCCTCCTGGCCGACGCCGCGAACCATCACCCGGACGTCAACCTTCGGTACCCGGGCGTCACGGTGCGACTCTTCACGCACGACGTGGATGGGCTGACCACCCGTGACCTCGACCTCGCCCGGCAGGTGTCCGCAGCCGCGCGCGGGCTGGGCATATCGGCCGACGCCACCGACCTCGTGCCGTTCTAGCGCGGGCGTACCCGCACAAGCCTGCAGCTCCGGTCGCGCCGGGCGCCCCTAGTGGCGCGAGTTGCAGGTTTGTGGGCCTAGGCCTGCTGCAGACGCTCCCGCAGCGAAGCGAGCTGCTGGCGCAGTTCCGCGGGAACCCGGTCGCCGAACTTGTCGAAGTACTCCTCGGTGAGGTCCGACTCGGCCAGCCACGTCACGGGGTCAATGGCGAACAGCTCGGCAAGCTGCTCCTCGGTGACGTCGAGCCCATCGACCTCGAGCGCACCGGGCGCGGGTAGGCGTCCGATCGGTGTGTCGACGGCCTCGCCTTCGCCCTCCAGACGCCGGACGATCCACTCCAGCACCCGCGAGTTCTCACCGAAGCCCGGCCAGAGGAACTTGCCGTCGGCATCCTTGCGGAACCAGTTGACCTGGTAGATGCGCGGGAGCTTGTCGGGCGTCGTGAATGAGCCGATCTTGAGCCAGTGTCCCCAGTAGTCGGCCATGTTGTAGCCGCAGAAGGGCAGCATGGCGAACGGGTCGCGCCGCAGTTGACCCACGCCGCCCACTGCGGCCGCGGTCATCTCGCTCGACACGGTTGCGCCCATGAAGACGCCGTGCGCCCAGTCGAACGACTCCGCGACCAGCGGGACGTTCGTGGCGCGGCGGCCGCCGAACAGCATCGCCTCGATCGGCACCCCGGCCGGGTCCTCCCAGTTGGGGGCGATCGACGGGCACTGGCCTGCCGGCGCCGTGAAGCGCGCATTCGGGTGGCTCGAGGGCTCGGGCGACTCGGGAGTCCAGTCGCGGCCCTTCCAGTCGATGAGGTGGGCGGGCGGCTCGTCGGTGAGGCCCTCCCACCAGATGTCGCCATCGTCGGTCAGCGCGACGTTGGTGTAGATGCAGTTTGCGTACAGCGCCCGAACGGCGTTGGCGTTGGTCGCCATGCCGGTACCGGGCGCCACGCCGAAGAACCCCGCTTCGGGATTGATCGCGTACAGCCGGCCGTCTTCGCCGAAGCGCATCCATGCGATGTCGTCCCCGACCGTCTCGACGGTCCAGCCCGGCACCGTCGGCTCGAGCATGGCGAGGTTGGTCTTGCCGCATGCCGACGGGAATGCCGCGGTGATGTACCGCGAGTCACCCTCCGGCGAGGTGAGCTTGAGGATGAGCATGTGCTCGGCCAGCCAGCCCTCGTCGCGCGCCATTGCCGATGCGATGCGCAGCGCGAAGCACTTCTTGCCCAGCAGCGCGTTGCCGCCGTAGCCCGAGCCGTAGGACCAGATCTCCCGCGTCTCGGGGAAGTGGACGATGTACTTGGTGTCGTTGCAGGGCCACACGACGTCGTCGCGGCGGTTGCCGTCGGCGTCGACCAAGGGGAAGCCCACGGAGTGGATGGCAGGGACGAACTCGCCGAACTCGCCGATCTCGTCGAGGGCGGCCTGGCCCATGCGGGTCATGATGCGCATGTTGACGACGACGTAGGGCGAGTCGGTGATCTCGACGCCGAGCTGGGCGATGCGCGAACCGAGCGGACCCATCGAGAACGGGATGACGTACATCGTGCGGCCGCGCATGCAGCCGTCGAACAGGCCGCGCAGCGTCCCACGCATCTCGGTCGGGTCGGTCCAATTGTTCGTCGGGCCTGCGTCGATCTCGCGCGCGGAGCAGATGAAGGTGCGGTCCTCGACCCGCGCGACATCACTCGGGTCGGACCGGGCGAGGAAGGAGTTCGGGCGGATCTCCGGGTTGAGCCGGATGAACGTGCCGGACTCGACCATGGCGGCGGTCAGTCGCTGCCACTCCTCCTCGGAACCATCGGCCCACACCACGCGATCAGGCTTGGCCAGGGCAGCCATCTCCTCGACCCACTCCAGCAACTGCTTGTTCTTGGTCGGGGCTTCCTCGATGAGGCTCATTCACTCGCTCCGATCGGAGGGTATAGAAGGGCGGCGGCAGGGCCCGAAGGACGGTTCCGCGTGCCCCCAAGCATGCACCGTCGTTGCCCGGTCTCGCACGCCAGATCGCATGCAAGCGCTGTCCTGTGACCAAGTCCACAGGTCAGCGAAGGAGCCTGCGCGATGCAGCCCACACCTCGTCCGCACGAGCAGCGGCAGTGGGCAGGAAGCCGGAGCTGGAGAACGCGCCGTGGTACAGGTCCGGGGCGTGGATCCACTCCACTGCGTGGCCGCGATCGCCGAGCAACCGGACGTAGCCGATGCCCTCGTCGCGCAGTGGGTCGTGGCCAACGGTGAAGACGACAGCGGGCACGGCGGCTGCCGGCCGACCCGCATAGCCGGCGACGAGGTCGGCCCGCGGGTCGGTCGCGTCGGTGGCCGAGGCCAGGTACTGGCCGTAGAACCACTCCATGTCGCGGCGCGTGAGGAAGGGGCCATCGACGAACTCATGCGCCGATGCCGTTGACAGCGACGGGTCGACGGCCGGGTAGATCAGCACCTGGCCGACCAGCCCCGCATGGCTGCCACGGTGCTGCGCCACGACGGCCGCCAGGGTCCCTCCGGCGCTGTCGCCGCCCACGATCACTCGGGCAAAGGCCGCCAAGGCCCAGTCGGCAGCCGCGAGGGCGTCATCGACGGCGGCGGGAAAGCGCGAGATCGGCGCGCACCGGTAGTCGACGCTGACCACCACCCAGCCGGTCGCGGCGCAGGCAGTGCGGCAGACCGCGTCGCTCGTGTCGAGGTCGCCCAGCACCCAGCCGCCGCCGTGGAACCAGAGAAGGCACGTGTCGCCATCGTCCACGCCGTCCGTGTCGCCATCAAAGGCTCGGTAACGGCGCATGGCTGGAAGGGACAGGTCCTGGGGCAGGTCGTCGACCAGGACAGGCAGCCGGTCGAGCGGGGGCCGCCATGCGTCGCGGGATCCCAGCACCCGCTCGCGGTAGAGCATGCGGGCCTCGGCCGCGTCGAGTTCCCAGATGGGCGGCATGGCCATCGCGATCAGGTCCTCGCGCAGGCGCGCGCAATCAGGAGCGAGGGGCGCGATAACGGGCTGGTCCATCGTGCGGTCGCTCCGCCTAGCGAACCGTGATGTGCGCGGTGCCTGAGGCCCCCATGAGCGGCGACCCCACCGAACCTGCCGACCCCGACTGCGTCGAGGCCGGAACGGTCCCCGGGGCGGGGGCCGCTGCTGCAGCATCGGCCCGCTCGATGGCCTGGCTGATGATCCGGGCGAACGCCTTGGCGCCGGCGGGGTTGAGGTGCGCCCCGTCCGAGTACAGCCACTCCGGATGCCGGCTGGCGGCCCAGTCCCAGTCGACGACGGTGACCCGGCCGGCCCGGAACGACGCCGCGCAGTCGCGGATGACGGCATTGTTCCCCTTGGTCCACGATCGCTTGACATGGACCGTGACCAGGAAGACCCGACGTTCCGTCCCGGCTGCCTTGACGATCTTCTTGCACACGTCCAGCGGGAAGGTGCCGTTGGTCCCCAGGTGGATGACGACGTCCTTCGGGAGCGATTCGCCCCGTTTCCGGAGCAGCGCCGGGCCGCTGTAGGCCTGGCGGCTGACGGCGGCGTCGACGATGGAGAAGCCGCGAGCCTTCAGGTTGCTCTTGGCGCCCAGCATCACGGAGTCACCGAGGGCGTAGCGATCGCCGTCCGGTGCGGCTGAAGCAGGCATGGAGGGCAGGGCCAATGCAATGGCCAGGGTGACGACCGAAATCACGGTCCAGCGGCGCGTCACCCTCACGCCACCTATTGCACCACGCTCGCCATGCGATCGACAATTTCGGCCAGGATGGCGGGGGACGTCGCAAAATTGAGGCGGACGAATCCGTCGCCTCCCGTGCCGAAGGACGGACCCGGGTTCAGTCCCACCCGGCCCCGCTCGAGCAGGGCAGCGGCCGGGTCGGCGCCCAGTCCATAGGCATCGAGGTCGATCCAGCCGAGGAAGGACGCATCGGGGGCCACGTACGCGGCGAGCGGCAACCGCTCGGCAAGCAGCTCGCCGAGCAGGCGGCGGTTCGCGTCCAGGACCTCGACGACGGTCTGCAGCCACGGGCCGCCTTCGCGATAGGCGCTGGCCGCAGCCAGCACACCGAAGTGGCCGGAGGTGAACGTCGCCTCCAAGGGGATGCGTTCGGTCACGGTTGCCGTGGTGCGTTCCGTCGCCACCACCTGGGCTGCCTTCAACCCGGCAAGGTTCCAGGCCTTCGAGGCCGAGATAAGAGCCACCGCGTTGGCGTCGTCGCCGGCCACGACCAGGTAGGGCAGGTGGCTCGCGCCAGGCAGCACGAGAGGGGCGTGGATCTCGTCGGAGATGACAGCCACCCCGTGGCGGTGGGCAAGGTCGGCCACCATCGCCAGTTCGTCGGGCGCCAGCACTGTCCCGGTCGGGTTGTGCGGATGGGACAGCAGGAACGCGGTGACGTCGGCCCGTGCAAACGCCGCTGCCAGGCCCTCGTCGTCGAGCGAATACCGACCGTCGGTCAGGCGGATCAGCGGAACCTCGACCACGTGCCGGCCGGCGTGGGCAACGACGTGGAAGAAGGGCGTGTAGACCGGTGGCGTGATCACGACGCCATCGCCGGGCGCCGTGAGGTGCGTCAGGCACTGCGTGATCGCCGTGAGGACATCGGGCAGGACGGTCACCCGCTCGGGGTCGAAGTCCCACCCCCAGGCGTCGTGTGCGAAGTCCGCGCACGCTGGCTTCAGCTCCGCCGGCCACTGATAGCCGGTGTCCGAGAGGTCGACCGCCTCGCGGAGCGTCCTGGCGATGGGCTCGGCCAGCGGGAAGTCCATCTCGGCGATCCATGCCGGCAGCACGTCGGCCGGGTAGTACTGCCACTTCGCGCTGCGCCGACGCCGCAGGTCGTCCAGGTGGATGTCGTCGACGTCGAAGGCAGGCACGTCCAGATCATGGCGCACGGCCGATTCAGCCCGTGGCCGGTCCCTCCAGCCGGGTGGCGCGGAAGGCGCGCAGCCGCAGGCTGTTGGTGACGACGAACACCGACGAGAACGCCATCGCGGCGCCGGCCACCAGCGGGTTGAGCAGTCCCGCCATCGCCAGCGGGATCGCGGCAACGTTGTAGGCAAAGGCCCAGAACAGATTGCCCTTGATCGTGCGCAAGGTCCGCCGGGAGAGCCGGATCGCATCGACCGCCGAAACCAGTTCGCCGCGGACCAGGGTGATGTCAGCTGCCTCGATCGCGACATCAGTCCCTGTGCCCATGGCCATCCCTAGGTCGGCCTGGGCGAGGGCTGCCGCATCGTTGATGCCGTCGCCCACCATGCCCACGACGCGACCGGACTCCTGCAGGTCGCGCACGGCGACCGCCTTCTGCTCCGGCAGCACCGAGGCGCGGACCTCCGCGATCCCGACCTCGTCGGCGACCGATCGAGCCGCTCGCTCGTTGTCACCCGTGAGAAGGATGGGGGTCAGGCCGAGCCCGCGGAGCGCATCGATGGCCGCGCGACTGCCGGGCTTCACCGCGTCGGCCACGACGACCAGCCCAGCCATCGCTCCGTCGACCGCGATGCCTACGACAGTCCGGCCGCGGGACTCGTGCAGGTGCAGCGCGTCGTCGAGTGCACCCGTGTCCGAGACGGCCCACTCGCTGGCCAGCCAAGCGGGGCGTCCGGCCGCCACCGCGCGTCCCTCCACCACTCCGTGCACGCCCATGCCCCCCGTGGCCGCGAACGCCTCGACTGCGGGCAGCGCCTGCCCATCAACCTGGGCGGCTGCAGCTATGGCCCGCCCCACCGGGTGCTCCGACGCATGCTCGACGGCGCCGGCCAGGCGCAGGACCTCTTTGCCGTCCCTGCCGCCCACGGGCACGACCTCGACGACGGACATGCGCCCGGTCGTCACGGTGCCGGTCTTGTCGAGCACGATCGTGTCGACCCGTCGAGTGGACTCCAGGATCTGCGGCCCCTTGATGAGGATGCCCAGTTGGGCGCCTCGGCCGGTTCCGACCATGAGGGCGGTTGGCGTGGCCAGGCCGAGCGCACACGGGCAGGCGATGATGAGGACGGCGACGGCGGCCGTGAAGGCGGCCTGCGCCTCCTGGCCCGCGACAAGCCACCCGACGAGGGTCGCAAGGGACAGTCCGAGCACGATCGGCACGAAGACGCTGGACACGCGATCCGCAAGTCGCTGGACCGGGGCCTTGCCGGTCTGCGCGGCCTCGACCATGCGCGCGATCCGGGCCAGTTGCGTGTCGGCGCCGACCTCGCTGGCCCGCACGACCAGTCGGCCCCCCGCGTTGACGGTGGCCCCCACGACCCGGTCCCCCGGACCCACCTCCACGGGCACCGGCTCCCCGGTCACCAGGCTGGTGTCGACCGCGGAGGCGCCGTCGACCACTACGCCGTCGGTGGCGACCTTCTCGCCCGGACGCACGACGAACAGATCGCCGACGGCAAGTCGCTCGATCGGAAGGACCGACTCCACCCCGTCGCGCAGGACGGTCACGTCCTTCGCGGCAAGGCCGGCAAGGGCTCGCAGCGCCTCCCCCGACCGACGCTTGGCCCGTGCCTCGAGAAAGCGACCCGTGAGGATGAAGACCGTCACGGCCGAGGCGACCTCAAGGTAGATCTCGGGGGCCGCCGACTCGTCCATGGGCAGGAAGGTGAAGCCCATCGTCATGCCAGGCTCGCCGGCGCCGCCGATGAACAGCGCCCACAGCGACCACGCGTAGGCGGCCAGGACCCCAAGCGAGATCAGGGTGTCCATGGTCGCCGCGCCATGGCGAAGGTTGGTCCACGCCGCGCGATGGAAGGGCAGGGCCCCCCAGATGACGACTGGGCTGGCCAGAGCCAGCGAGGCCCACTGCCAGTAGGTGAACTGCAGCAGCGGCACCATGGCCATCAGCACGACGGGGACCGTCAGTACCGTGGACACGGTCAGGCGCGTGCGCAGCGACTCCAGTTCGGGGTCACGTTCGGGGTCGAGCACGACGTCGCCGGCGCTGGCCGGCGGTGCGGGGGTCCGGGCCGCGTACCCGGTGGCCTCAACGGTGCGAATGGCGTCCTCGACCGACACGTCGGCCGGCAGCACCACGTGCGCCTTCTCGGTGGCGTAGTTGACGGTGGCCTGGACCCCGGGCATCCGGTTGAGCTTCTTCTCGATGCGCAGGGCGCACGAGGCGCAGGTCATTCCCTCGATCTCGAGGTCAACCTCGGTCACCGGTCACCCTTCCAGTACGTAACCCGCCTCATCGACGGCTGCGCGAACGATCTCAGGGTCGAGTGGCGCGGCGCTGTCCACCTCGACCCGGGACACCAGCCCGGGCTGCAAGTCGATGCGAACCGCCGAGACCCCCGGCAGTGCCGAGAGCTCCGCGGACACCGCAGAGACACAGTGGCCGCACGTCATTCCCGACACGCTGAACACGTCTGTAGCCATGGTCATTCCCGCGATCAGGCCAGCGACAGGAAGAGCTTCTCGAGCTCTTCGCGCGACATGGGCGCATCGTCGCCGTGCTCCATGCATTGCTGGAGTCCCGATGCGACGATCTTGAAGCCCACGCGATCGAGGGCCTTGGACACCGCGGCCAGCTGCGTGACGATGTCAGTGCAGGTCCGCTCCTCGTCGATCATGTTGATGACGCCGTCCAGCTGGCCGCGCGCTCGCTTGAGGCGCAGCACGATGTCGTGGCTCACCGTTGGTTCGATCTGCATTTCGACATCGTATCGCGGATACCCTCGGGGGTATAGTTTCGGCATGACCCATGATCACGGAAAGGCCATCCTGGACGACCTCGCCCCGCTGAGCAGGGAACTGCGCCGCGCCATCCCCGATGTGTACAAGGGGTTCCGTGACCTGCACCATGCGGCCTTCGAGTCGGGGTCGCTCGAGACCAAGACCAAGGAACTCATCGCCCTCGCGATCGCAGTGACGGAGCACTGCGACGGCTGCATCGCCTCTCACGCCCAGGGTGCCTTCCGCGCCGGGGCCACCCGCCAGGAGGCGGCCGAGGCGCTCGGCGTGACCATCTTGATGCAGGGCGGCCCCGCGACGATCTACGCGCCCCGGGCCTATGCCGCCTTCTGCGAGTTCGAGGACGCCGCGGGTACCGTGGCGCAGTGACGCTGGACGAGGAGTCCCACCTTCGGGGCTACCTCGCCACGGCGACCCTGGCCAGATCGGCCTCGGAGTCCGCCGGGCCCGCCCTCCTGCTCGTCACCATTGCCGTTGTCGGAAGCGCCGCCACGGGCTCGTACGTCGTGGCCTGCATGACCGTGTCCGCGGCGGTGGCCGGACCGTTCGTCGGCGCAATCCTGGACCGGGCCGGATCTGCCCGCCGCGCCTTCACCGCCACCATGGTGCTGATGGCCGGCGGCCTGGCCGCGATCGCCCTCGCCATCGGCAACGTTCCCATCGGAGTCGTGATGGCGCTCGCTGCCGTCGCCGGCATCGGCTATCCGGCGGTGACCGGCGCGTGGAGCGCGCAACTGCCCCGACTGGTCCCTGCGCGTGCATTGAGGCGCGCGTATGCATCGGATGCCGCGACCTACAGCGTGGCGGCCGTCGTCGCGCCGCCGGTGGCGGCTGCCCTCATCGCGCTGTCCGTGCACGCTCCGCTGTGGCTGCCCGTCCTGCTTCTGCTCGTCTCGAGCGTCGCCCTGCGGTGGGTTCCCGTCAGCGGCCCGCCCTCCGCGGGCTCGATGTCGATGTCGGCGGATCTCCGGGCGGGCACGGCCGTGCTCGCGCGCAACCGCACGCTGCGGCGCACCGTGATCATCACGACCGTGGGTTTCGCCGGGCAGGCGGCAATCTTCGTGAGCGCCCCCCTTCTCGCCGAATCCATGACCGGATCGCTGGAGTTCACCGGGCTCGTCCTCGGTGCATTCGCAGCCGGCGGCGTGCTCGCGGCCCTCTGGCTGACCCGCCACCCGGTTGCGCGGCCGGACCGAGCGGTCATCGCCGGCACCGTTGCGAGTGCCGCGTGCCTGGCGCTTGTGGGACTGGCGGGCACTCCCTGGCTGCTGCTGGTCGCTGCCTTCGCCATGGGCGCCAGCGAGCCGCCGATCGTGTCGTCGATGTTCCAGGTCCGGGTTCGCGAGTCGCCCGTGCACGTGCAGTCCCAAGTGTTCACGACCTCCGCAAGCCTGCGCATGTGCGCATTCGCCGCCGCCCTCGCCGTCTGCGGGGCGCTGGTCTCCGTCGGAATCTGGGCGATCATCGCCTTCGGGGTCGCCCTGCATCTGCTTTCCCTGGTGCTCGGCCTGGCCCTCGGTCCCGACCTCCCGCACCGCTCGACCTGGGTGCACCGGGAAGGCTGAGGGCTACGCTCCCGGCTTGACATAGGAGACGCATGTGACCCAGGCATCACCAGGCCGGCTGGCCTTCGTCGGCAGCGGCGAGTACCTGCCGGTGATGCACGACATCGAGGCATGGCTGCTCGAAGGCCGCCCTGCTCGCTACGTCCAGTTGGCAACGGCAGCGGCACCGGAGGGCGATGCCTCCCTGGCTCGGTGGCATCGCTTGGGCCGCGAGGCGGCCGACCGGCTCGGCGTCGAGCAGGTCATCGTCGATGTGCGCCTGCGGTCCGACGCCGACGACGCGGCGCACGTCGACGCCATCGCCGGGGCCGGCCTGATCTACCTGTCCGGCGGCAACCCCGCCTACCTCGCTCGCACGCTGCGCGGGACCCGGGTCTGGGAGGCGATCGTGGCGCAATGGCGCGCGGGTGCATCGCTGGCCGGGTGCAGCGCGGGCGCCATGGCCATGGGCGGATACGTGCCCGAGGTGCGCCACCCGAAGGAGGGCGGCACGGAGGGACTCGGCATCGTCCCCGACCTGCGCGTGCTGCCGCATTTCGACCGCTTCAGCAGGATGATCCCGGACTTCGTCCTGCGCCCGCTGATCCTGCCCGGCGCAGCCGTGGTGGGGATCGACGAGGACACCGCCCTGGTCGGCGAGCCACCCGCCGGAGACGGCGACGGTGACAGCCGTTGGCAGTTCCGGTCGCGCGGACGGCAGTCGTGCTGGCGGATCGAGGCGGACCGCAAGCACCGCGTCAACTCCCCCCTCCGGCTGGCCGTCGCGTCGTGACCCGGCCGCCGGGGATGTCGTCCACGGCCGTGCCGCGCGGGGTACGGACGTACAAGCCGCGCCGGTCCAGGATCCGCGCTCGTGAGGCTGCCGCGCTGGCCAGCGACTCGCCCTTCCTGCTGCCCATCGCGATGGAGGCGCTCGACCTCGCCGCCGTCTGGGGACCAGGGGTCCCCGTGGTCGCCGAGATCGGCTTCGGAACCGGAGCGGCCACTGCGCTCATGGCCAAGGACGATCCGGCCACGGGCATCCTGGCGATCGACGTGCACACGCCGGGGGTCGGCGACCTGCTGTGGCGGATCAGCCGCGACGGCCTGACCAACGTCCGGGTGGTGGAGGCAGATGCCCTCGCGGTGCTGGAGTACATGGTGCCGCCCGCTTCGCTGGCCGGCGTGCGCAGCTTCTTCCCCGACCCGTGGCCCAAGACCCGGCACCACAAGCGACGCCTCGTTCAGGTCGGCGTGCTCGACCTCGTCGCCTCGCGTCTGGAGGCCGGCGGCTGGTGGCACCTCGCCACCGACTGGGTCGAGTACTCGGAGTGGATCGAGGAAACCTTTGCCGCGAGCGCAGGCTGGTCGGGCGGCGTCGTCGGTCGACCCGTGTCACGCCCGGTCACCCGCTACGAGGCCCGGGCACTGCGGGAGGGCCGGACGATCACCGACCTGGAGTTCCGCACCTCGGCATCGGCCACCGGGTAGCTACGCCTCCGGCCGGGTGCGCCAGAGCACGTCGGGGGCCGGGATCCTTGCCAGCCGCGACGGTACGTCTCCGAATCGGCCATCGCCGTCGCGCCACTGGCGCTGGGCGTGCGCGATCTCGTCGCGGCTGCGACCCACGAAGTTCCACCACATCACCAGCGGCTCGGTGAAGGGCAGGCCGCCAAGGAGGAGGAGCCGGGCCCGGTCACGTGCCTCGATCCTGATCTCCGAGCGCCCCGTGCCCAGGGAAGCGAGCTGCCCTGGCCTGGCGATGGCGTCCCCGACCAGGACCTCACCGTCGAGGGCGACCACAGCGTGCTCGAAGTCGGAGCGCAGGGGCCAGACCGACGTGCCCGCGTGCAGCGCCGCGTCGACTCCGACGAGGTCGGGCGCGAACCCGGCCGGCGACTGCACTCCCCAGAATGACCCGGCCAGGACGGTCAACGTGCCTACGCTGCTGTCGACAGCGGGCAGCTCCGCGTGATGCTCGAATGCGGGCGGCCCGTCGCGCTCGCCGCCCCGCTGGCCGTCTGCCTGCGCCACCCACAGCTGGACCCCATGCAGCGTGCCGCGATACCTACCGGTCGCCTCCTCGGCATGCACGATCCCGTGCCCGGCCGTCATGAGGTTGAGCTGTCCCGGGCTGATGAGCTGCTCGCTGCCCAGGCTGTCCTTGTGCAAAGCGGTTCCCTGCATGAGCCACGTGACCGTCTGCAGGCCCATGTGCGGGTGCGGGCCCACGTCAAGACCGCTCGTCTCGGTGACCTCTGCAGGACCCATCTGGTCGGCGAAGCACCAGGCTCCGACCGTGCGAAGGGTGCGCCGGGGAAGGACTCTGCGCACGGTGAATGAGCCGACGATAGCCTCGTGCGGGTCGAAGACCTCGACGCTCATCGGGCAAGCGTAGCACCACTAGTTGAGCGCTCAACCAATTTCGGCGGGAGGTTCCGTGGCTCCCCCTCGACGACGCTGGCTCACCCGGAATCTGGTCATCCTCACCCTGGTTTCGCTCACCCAGGATGCCGCCAGCGAACTGCTCTACCCGCTGCTGCCGCTGCTGGTCACGGGGGTGCTCGCGGCTCCGCCCGTCGTACTGGGCGTGATCGAAGGGGTGGCGGAGGCCACCGCCGGGGTGACGAAGTACATCGCTGGTCGCTGGTCGGACCGCCGCGGCCGCAAGCCGTTCGTGGCCGTGGGGTACGGCCTGGCCGCGGTCGGCAAGGTGCTGGTCGCCGCTGCGGGAGCCTGGCCCGTCGTGCTGGCCGGACGGGCCGTGGATCGCTTCGGCAAGGGGGTGCGATCAGCCCCCAGGGACGCCCTGATCGCCTCGTCGGTTCCGCGGGAATCCCTTGGCAAGGCATTCGGCTTCCACCGCATGGGCGACACGATCGGCGCGGTCATCGGGCCTCTTCTCGGCCTCGTTGCCCTCTCCGCGATGAACGGCGACGTCCGAGCCGCACTCTGGTGGGCCGTCATCCCGGCAGTCCTATCGGTGGTGCTCGTCCTCCTCGTGCGCGAGCACCGTCCGGCACCGGCCCCTCCCCCGCCCCCACGCGAGCACCTCATCAACCCGTCCCCGCTGCCGCGGCCGTTCTGGCGGGTGGCCGCCGTCCTCGTCGTGATCGCCCTCGTGAACTTCCCCGACGCCCTGCTGCTGCTGCGCGTGATGGACCTCGGCTACTCCACGACCGAGGTCGTGCTCGCGTACGTCGTCTTCAACGTCGTCTACACCCTGGGTGCCTTCCCAGCGGGCGCGCTGGCCGATCGGTGGCCGCGCCCGGTCGTGTATGCCGTCGGCCTGAGCGCCTTCGCGGTCGGCTACCTCGGGCTCGGGCTCGTCGAGGCCGGCCCGATGGTCTACGTGCTCATCGCGGTGTACGGGCTGTTCCCCGCCTTCACGGATGGGGTGGGCAAGGCATGGATCTCCACCCTCGTCCCCGATCAGCATCGCGGCCGGGCCCAAGGGGTGTTCCAGATGATGGGCAGCGGGGCAATCCTGCTGGCCGGACTGTGGGCCGGACTGCTGTGGCAAGCCGGCCCGGGGGCCGGGACCATCCCGCTGGTCGTGTCGGGCGCGGTGGCGGCCATCGCCGCCGTGGCGATGGTCGCCGGCCGCCGTTGGCTGGGGCGCTAGGCCAGTTCCTCCACGATCACGCGCTTGAGCACCTTGCCGGACGGCCCCGTCGGCAGCTCGTCGACCAGGTGCACGTGCCTCGGGTACTTGTGCATGCCCACCTTGGCCTTCGTCCACTCGAGCAGGTCCTCGGCGGTGACGTCCTGGCCGGTAGCCAGCACGACCACGGCGTGGATCTCCTCCCCATAGTGCTCGTCCTTGATGCCGACGACCGCCACCTGCGCTACCGCCGGGTTCTGGGCCATGACCTCCTCGATCTCGCGCGGGTAGACGTTGAACCCGCCGCGGATGATGAGGTCCTTCTTGCGGTCCACGATGAAGAAGAAGCCGTCGTCGTCGACATAGCCGATGTCGCCGGTCCGGAACCAGCCGTCCACCATCACGGCGGCAGTCGCGTCGGGCTTGTTCAAGTAGCCGCTGAAGACGTTGTGGCCCCGGATGACGATCTCGCCATTGGTGTTGGCGGGAAGCAGTTCGATCGCCCCCTCGAGGTCGGCATTGCAGATGGCGACGTCCACTCCCCAGATCGGGCAGCCGATCGACCCGACCTTGCGGCCGAAGACCTCCTGGTTGAAGGTCGCGACCGGGGACGTCTCGGAGAGCCCGTAGCCCTCGTAGACGTCGCAGCCGAACACGGCCTTGACCTTCTCGATCACGGCGACGGGGATGGCCGCGCCGCCGCTGACCGCCAGCCGGATCGCCGGCGGGTCGCCGGCCTCGGCCGCGGCGCCGAGCAGCGCCATGTACATCGTGGGCACGCCCGCGACGACCGTGATGCGCTCCTTCTTCATCAGGGCGATGGCGGCGGCCCCGTCGAATCGCGGCATGAGCACGACCGTCCCGCCCACGCGGAAGGTCGCGTTGAGCACCACTGTCTGGCCGAAGGAGTGGAAGAGCGGCAGCGCCCCCAGCGCGATGTCGTCCTCCTGCAGGCGGACGGAGTCAAATGCGCTGACGTTGACGTTCCACATGATGTTCGAGTGGGTGAGCACCGCGCCCTTGGGCTTCCCCGTGGTGCCCGACGTGTACAGGATGACGGCCTCGTCGTGCGGCTCGCGCGGCAGCAGCGCCGCGATCGGCTCCACCTGCATGGCCAGGTTGTCGATGCGAGCCACCTCGGAGAGGTCGGCGTCGGAATCAAGCACCGAGTAGAGGCGCACGCCGGCAAGCTCGGCTCCCTTCGCAGCCTCGCCCAGCAACGGTGCCGCGGTGATCAGCGCCGACGATCCGGAATCGGTCAGTGCGTAGGCGACCTCCTCTGCCTTGAGCAGGGAGTGCACGGGCACGACGCTTGCGCCGAGCGCCAGGGCGCCGTAGTAGGCGAACGCGAAGTGCGGGATGTTCGGGATCATGATCGCCACCCGCGAGCCCGGGCCGATCCCGTCCGCGGCAAGGACGGCCGCGTAGCGCTTGGACATGCCCCAGACCGTGGCGTAGTCCAGGCGGACATCACCCAGGACCAGGGCCACCTTGGTCGGGTGCCGGCGGGCCGACTCGGCGAGAATCGATGCGACGGACAGGCGAGCGGACATGTGGTCTCCTCGTGTGGGGTGAAGGTGGGTGGTCGGCTAGTCGATCAGGTCGTTGTGGGAGCGCGGCGGCTGGCGGCCCGGCTGGAGTAGGTGGCGATGTCGAGCAGGAGTCCGAAGACGACCACGGCCCAGCCGATGCCGGACACGCTCGTCGCTGGCGACCAGGCCAGGACATAGGCAAGGGCGGTCCACGGAAGGAACAGCACGCCGAGCAGCGGCCACCAGAAGTTGCCGGCGAACGCATCGGTGACCCTCGGTGTGAAGATCCATGCATACAGGAAGGCCAGGCGCGGCCCGAGCAGCCCGAGCACCAGCACGAAGCAGCACATAGCGACGACAGTAGGGCTCCGCGCGGGGACATGACAGGGTTTCCGCGGACCGCCGGGCAGGATGCCGCCATGACAGCGGAGTTGGCTCATGTCGAGGTACGCCGGGCCCGCATGGCCGCGCTCCTGCTGGGCGACCACGGGCATGCGTCGCCTTCGTCCGTGGCGGCCTGGGTCGGCGCGCTGCAGGCCCAGGACTACTCGAGCGGCGCGTGGTCGCTGGGCATCCGGGTTCCCGGCTCGACGGCGCGCAGTGTCGACGAGGCGTTCGCGTCGGGCGAGGTCCTCCGCACCTGGCCGATGCGCGGGACGATCCACGTGATCGCACCCCAGGACGCTCGATGGATGCTCGCCCTCACCGGGACCCGAACGCTGGCGGCCACCGAGGCCCGCCGGCGCGAAGTCGGCCTCGAACAGCCCGGATTGGGACGCGCGGTCGATGCCCTGGTCGGGGCGATGGCGGGCAGGCGCCGGATCACGCGGGCTCATGCGATGACGATCATCGGTGAGGCCGGTGTCGACGTCGGCGGACAGGCCGGCTACCACGTGCTGGTGTACGCCGCTCTCATCGGCGCCATCTGCATAGGACCCAACGACGGCGCCACGCAGACCTTCGTGCGGCTGGACGACTGGGCCCCGCGGCAACGGGAATTGAGCGGCCGTGACGCCCTGACCGAACTGGCGTGGCGGTACGTGCGCAGCCACGGCCCGGTGACGGCCGCCGAGTTCGCCGGCTGGTCCGGACTCACCCTCACCGCAGCGCGGGCCGGGATTGCCGCGAACGTCGACCGTGTCACCAGCGCGCTGTTCCGTGGCACGGAGACCTGGCTCTCCCGTGAGACCGCTGACGCGATCCGGTCCGGACTGCCACCCGGTGGCACCCTGGCGCTGCCGGGCTTCGACGAGGTCATCCTGGGCTACAAGGACCGGACCGTCCACGTTCCGCGCGAGCACGTGCCCGCCATCGTCCCAGGCGGCAACGGCGTGTTCCGGCCGACGATCACGATCGACGGCGCAGTCGTCGCGACCTGGTCACGCACGGATCGCGCCCGGCGGATCGACGTCCAGTTGATGCCGTTCGCGCCGCTGACACCCCGCCGGCAGTCGCTCGCCCGCAAGGCCCTGGAGCGCTACTCGAGGTTCCGTGGCATGCCCCTGGGCGCGTGGGTGCCGCCGATCACGAACCGGTGAGCCAGGCGGCCGGCCGCTTCTCGAGGAAGGCCGTCATCCCTTCCTGCGCCTCGGCCGACGAGAAGCGCTCCGCCGACATCTCGGCGGTGAAGGCGAAGGCTTCGTCCCGGGCCAGCCTCGGCACCCTTCGGAGCAGTTCCTTCGTGTGTGCCAGCGCCTCCGGTCCCCCCGCCATGAGTTGCTCCGCCAGGCCCTGCACCGCCGCGTCCAAGCCGACCGCAGGAACAACCGAGGTGAGCAGTCCGGCCTCAAGGACGCGGTCCGCGTCCACGCGCTCGCCAGTCAGCAGGAGTTCTTGCGCGGCCCGGCGGTGCATGACGGCGAGGCAGACCACCGAGATCACGGCGGGGGCGACGCCGACCCGGACCTCGCTGAACGCGAAGCGGGCGTCGGCCGAAGCCACGGCCAGGTCGCACGCCGCCACCAGCCCGTTGCCTCCTCCGGCCACGTGGCCCTGCACCTTGGCGATGAGCGGCTTCGGGTGGTCAAGCATCGCGGCGAGCAGGTCGACCAGGGCCGACGGTCCGGCGCCGGCGAATCCCTCGCCCGTCGCCGCCGACAGGTCGGCCCCCGAGCAGAAGGTGTTGCCCGATCCGGTGAGCACGACGAGGCGCGCAGCGGGGTCGTCTGCTGCCGTCGCGAACGCTGACATCAACTGGGCCATGCCCTCGGCGGTGAGCCGGTTGCGGGCATCGGGGCGGTTCAGCGTGATCGTCGCGATGCCCGCCTCGACCGCGTAGCCCACCTCGCTCACTTCTTGCCCATCCCCTCGAGCATCGCAATGACCCGCAGCATGACCTCGTCGGCCCCTCCGCCGATGCTGCCCAGGCGGGTGTCCCGGAAGTAGCGAGCCACCCACATCTCCTCCGCGTACCCCATGCCACCGTGGAACTGCACGCAGGTGTCGGCCACCCTCCGGCTCAGCCGTCCTGCCTGCAGCTTGGCGACGGTGGCTGCCCGGGTGACATCCTCGCCGGCCACGTACCGCTCGGCGGTGTGGTGCAGGAAGCCGTGCAGGATGTCGACGTCGGCCACGAGCTCGGCCAGCGTGTACTGCAGGTACTGGTTCGCCAGCAGCGGCTTGCCGAATGCCTCCCGGACCTGCAGGTACTCCTTGGTGCGGTCCAGTGCGCGCCGCGCCCCGCTCACCGACATGTAGCAGGCCCACAGCCGCTCGTCCTGGAACTGGGCCATCTGCATGTGGAAGCCGCGGCCCTCCTCGCCCACCGTGTGGCGCAACGGAACGCGGACGTCGTCGAGCACGAGTTCGGCAGTGTCGGACGAGTGGTTGCCCATCTTCTTGATCTTGCGGCCGACGCTGAAGCCGGGCTCATCGGTCGGGACGATCACCAGGCTCATGCCGTGGTAGCCGCCCTCGTCCGAGGTACGGGCCAGCAGGCACACCCAGTCGGCCTGGGTCCCGTTGGTGATCCACATCTTCCGGCCGTTGATGACCCAGTCATCGCCGTCGCGGACCGCCCGCGTGGTGATGCCGGCGACGTCCGAACCGGCCCCCGGCTCGCTCACGGCGATGGAGCACACCTGCTCGCCCGCGATGACCGGCACGAGGAACTCCCGCTTGAGCTCGTCGCTGCCGAAGCGGGCCAGGGCGGGGGTGGCCATCCCGGCCTGCACGGCGATCGCCATGGGCACCCCGGCCGCGTCGCACCGGCCCAGCTCCTCCGCGAGGACCACCGTCCACGAGTGGTCAGCCCCCCCTCCGCCGTAGACCGGGTCGTACTCCAGCCCGAAGCCTCCGATGGCCGCGACCTTGGGGAAGAGCTCGTGGGCCGGGAAGATCTCGGCCTCCTCCCACTCGTCGATGCGCGGGTTGATGTCGTCCTCGACGAGCTGGCGCACGGACTTGCGGAATTGCTCGTGCTCAGGGGTGAACAGCATCAGGTGCCTCCATGTTCGTCGAGTCCGAGGGATCGGGCCCAGAGTGCGGTCAGGGTCGAGATGACGGCGGCCTCGCCGCCAGCGTCGGCGGCAAGGTCGCCCTCGTCACCGAGCCAGTACCGGGCGACGCCCTCGACCATCGCGCACAGGGCGGCCGCCGAGATCCGGGCGTCGAGGTCGACCGATGCGAGGCCGTCCTTCTGCAGCTTGGCGATTGTCTTGGCCACCCGGTCCACATGCGTATGCCGCAGGCCGGTGAGCACGGCTCGGAACGACTCGTCATTGACGGCCGCCTGCGCGACGACCTCCATCAGCCGCGCGCTCTGCCGGTGCACGTCGAGGTAGGTGGCATTCGCGACGTCGATGCGCGCGATCGGATCGGTGAGGTCAGGGCTGCTCAGGGCCTCGTAAAGCTCCTCCGACACCGAATCCACGACCCCGTGCAGGACGTCCTCCTTGGTCGGGAACCACGTGTAGACGGTGCCGTGGCTGACTCCTGCGGCGGCCGCGATGTCCCCCATGCGCGTGGCGTCGAAGCCGCGCTCCTCGAATACCGACCGGGCAGCGCTGACCAACCGGTCACGGGTGCGACGACCTCGCTCGGACAACGGGGCCCGGGCTCCCTCGCCCAGGACGGCGGTCATGCGGATACCTCGGTGGCCGGGCCGAGGAGCGCGTCGGGGATGTCGACGAGCCGGGCCCGGAGGTGCTCGCCGAGCCCCTTGGCCTGCGGGTCGACCCGTGAGGTCTCCGCCACCCCGCGGCCCAGCAGCCCGTGGATGACGATGTTCACCGCGCGAAGGTTGGGCAGCGGGTGGACGTCGATCTCCAGGCCTCGGCACTCAGGCAGCAGGCTGCGCACGCGGTCCGCGGTGAGCAGATCGACCAGCCAGGCGTACCGCTCGTCGGCCAGCCGCACGACATCGAGCGCGGCGACGAGGGAGGCTGCTCGTCCATGAGCCAGGTCGACGGCGGCCTGCTCAACGGGATCGACGACCCACACGCCGACGTTGGCGTTACCGCCCTTGTCGCCGCTGCGAGCACCGATGAACGTGCCCAGCGGATGCCGGCTCATGACTCCACCGTCGCCACGAGCGCGCCGTCCACCCGCACCTCGACTGCCACCTGTTCGCGGGCGACCGTCGTCGGCCAGTAGACGCCGTACGGCGTCGCCGGGCCTGGCGGCGCCGTCGGGAAGAGCCCCGGGTACGACGCGAGCGCCGCCTCGATGACCGGCTCGGTGAACGGCTTGCCGACCTTGGCGGAGTCGGCATCCTTCACCGTGAGTCGCAGGAAGGACTGGGCCTCGGCGGCCGTGACGGGGTCCTCGCGCCCCACGGCCTGCAGATCCACGTCCAGCTCGCGCACCTGCAGCCTCGAGGCCTGGGCAAGGTCGACCGAGTCCAGAGCGCCCACCTGGGCAAGGTCGACGCCGGCGACCGTCCTCAGCACGAGGTCCGCCTTCGCCGCGGCATCGAGGCCCGTCATCACCAGCGTGAGGGCGTTGCGGTACCCGCCGACGTAGTTCATCGCCACCTTGAGCAGGTCCGGCGGACGCACGCCCCTGGTCCCGCTGATGAGCACGCGGTCACGACCCACCTGCGCGAGGTCGATGGTGTCGAACCGGGCCGTGACGTCGGGGTTGACGTACTCGGGGGCGCCGACCTCGTAGAGCAACTGGGCGGTCACGGTGCCGACGGTGACCATCCCTCCGGTCCCCGCGTGCTTGGTGATCACGGCACTGCCGTCGGCGGCAACCTCCGCGATCGGCAGCCCGGGATGCTCGAGCCCGGGCACCTGGGTGAAGAAGGAATAGTTGCCGCCCGTGGCCTGGGCCCCGCACTCGATCACGTGGCCGGCGACGAGGGCGCCCGCCAGGGCATCCAGCGCGGCCTGGTCGCCCGCCCGCGCTGCGCGGAAGTCCCATCCGTGCCGCCACGCTGCCGGACCGATCACCAGGGCCGCGTCCGTGACCCGACCGGTCACCACGACGTCGGCGCCCGCCGCGAGGGCAGTGGAGATCGGCTCGGCGCCGAGGTAGGCGTTGGCGGTCAGCGGCTGGACGCCCGCGGCAGCCAGGGTCTCCCCCGTGTCGAGGTTGGCGAACTCCTCGCCGGCCTCGCGCAGGGCAGCGATTCGCGCTGCAAGGTCGTCCCCCGTGACGACGCCGACACGGACCGGAATGCCGAGGTCCGCCGCCAGGGCGGCAAGCGCGTCGCCGCATCCCGCCGGGTCGAGGCCGCCGGCGTTGCTCACGACCTTGATGCCGCGATCGATGCACGTCCCGAGCACCTGCTCCATCTGGGTCATGAAGGTGCGGGCGTAGCCGTTGCCGTGCTTCATCTTCTGTCGCGCGAGGATCAGCATTGTCAGTTCGGCCAGCCAGTCCCCGGTGAGCACATCGATGGGGCCGTCCTCGACCATCTCCCGCGCGGCGTCAAGCCGGTCCCCAAAGAAGCCGCTGCAGTTGGCGATCCGGATAGCCTCGGTCATGCCGTCACCTCCGGGTGGACGGACTCGGCGAATTCGACCACCACGGTGTGGGCGTCGACCGACTGCCCGGCCTCCACGAGGACCCGCTCGACCACGCCGTCCACCTCCGCCACGATCCGGTGCTCCATCTTCATGGCCTCCAGCACGACGAGGGTCTGCCCGGTCACCACGGCATCGCCGGGCCCGACGGCAACGTGCGTCACCGTGCCGGGGACGGGGGTCGCCGGGCCGTGGCCGGCCGCTTCCTGGGAGTGGTCGGCAAAGCGCGGCAGAACGGACCACGCCGATGAATGCACTCCGTCGTCCACGAAGACCTCGGCGCCGTAGGTGGCCACCGCACATCGCGCCGCGACACCGCCCGCCTCGACGATGACGACCGTCTCCCTCTCGTCCGGCCTGCCCTCGAGCCGTGCCGTGGCACCGTCGATGGAGTCGCCGTCGAGGGCGAACGCGCCAGCGAACGGCGGGGCAGGCGTGCGGGCGATCCGGTAACGCGCACCGATGCGATCCCGGTCGACGAGGACCGTGGTGAAATCGGCATACCCTCTGCGCTGCAGCGTGACGAACGACGGCGCCGACCTGACGTTGCTCCACGCCAGTGGCAGCGAGTCGGCGGGTGCCGCGTGCGCCTCGAGCGCCGATGCCGCCGCGATCGCGTGGCGCTGCTCGTCCTCCGCGCAGATGATCGGCCGAAGCAGTCCCGGGTGCTCGTCGAGGAAGGACGTCGTGGTGTGGCCGGCCAGGAAGTCGGCGGAGCACAAGATCGCCACGAGCGCGTCGCGGTTGTTGACCGGCCCGTGCAGCCGCATGCGGCCAAGGCCGTCCGCCAGCACGGCCGCCGCCTCGGCCCGGCTGGGGGCGTGGCTGATGACCTTCGCCAGCATGGGGTCGTAGTGCGGCGTGATGAGGCTGCCGTCGCCAACCCCGGTGTCGATGCGAAGGCCGCGACGGCCGACGGCCTCGAACCGATGGATCGTCCCGGTCGCGGGAAGGTAGTCGCGGGACGGGTCCTCGGCGTATAGCCGCGCCTCGATCGCGTGACCGTCGAGGCGGATCTGCTCCTGCGTCAATGGCAGTGACTCCCCCTGCGCGACGGCGATCTGCCATGCGACCAGGTCCACGCCGGTCACCTGCTCGGTCACTGGGTGCTCGACCTGCAGGCGCGTGTTCATCTCCAGGAAGTAGAACTCCTGCTCGTCTCCCGCGCCGAAGACCATGAACTCGACCGTCCCGGCGCCGATGTAGCCGATGGCCTCGGCAAGGGCAACCCCGGCCGCATGCAGTCGCTCGCGCACCGCCGGAGTGACGCCGGGTGACGGGGACTCCTCGACGACCTTCTGGTGGCGACGCTGGATCGAGCACTCCCGCTCGAACAGGTGCACGACGGAACCATCCATGTCGCCGAACACCTGCACCTCGACATGCCTGGCCCCGGCCAGGTAGCGCTCGACGAACACCGTGTCGTCGCCGAAGGAGCTCGCCGCCTCCCGACGTGCGCCTGCGAGCGCGTCGATCAGACCATCGGCGGCCGTCACGATCCGCATGCCCTTGCCGCCCCCACCCGCGCTGGCCTTGACCAGGAGCGGATAGCCGACCGCCTCGCAGGCGGCCAGCGCGGCCGAGTCGGTCAGCCCGTCCGGCAGCTCGGCTCCCGGAACGAGCGGGACGCCGGCGGCCGCCGCTAGCCGCTTGGCCTCCACCTTCAGCGCCATCGCCTCGATCGACTCCGGCGACGGGCCGATCCACGTCAGCCCCGCCGCAGTCACGGCGCGTGCGAAACCCGGGTTCTCGGACAGGAACCCGTAGCCGGGATGGATGGCGTCGGCCCCCGAGGCCAGCGCAGCGGCGATGATGCGTGGTCCGTCGAGATAGGTCTCGGAACTCGTGACGCCGGGCAGCCGCACCGCCCGGTCCGCCTCGCGCACGAACAGCGCGTCGCCGTCTGCGTCGGAGTGCACGGCGACGGTGGAGATGCCGAGGTCGTGCGCCGTGCGCATGACGCGCCGGGCGATCTCGCCACGGTTGGCGACGAGGATCCGGCGGATGCGGCTCGTGGTGGGCATCGCCATCACATCCGGAAGACGCCGTAGGAGTCGGAGCCGTGGACCGGCGCCGAGTGGACGGCGCCCAGGGCCAGGGTCAGCACCGTGCGAGTGTCGCGAGGGTCGATGATCCCGTCATCCCACAGCCGTCCCGTGGCATACAGCGCCGTGGACTCGCGCTCGACCTGCTGCTCGAATGCGTCGCGCAGCGGCGCGAACGCGGCGTCGTCGAACTCCTGCCCGGCTGCCTCGGTCTTCTGCCGGGCCACGATGGTGAGCACGCCGGCCAACTGCTTCGGGCCCATGACGGCGATGCGGTGGTTGGGCCAGGAGAACACGAACCGCGGGTCGTACGCGCGCCCGGCCATGCCGTAGTTGCCGGCCCCGTACGACGCGCCCATCATCAGCGTGATGAGCGGCACGCCGGAGTTGCTGACGGCGTTGATGAGCTTGGCGCCGTCCTTGATGATCCCGCCCTGCTCGTACTTGGTGCCGACCATGAAGCCCGTGATGTTCTGCAGGAAGAGGATCGGGACGTCCAACCGGTTGCACAGCTGGATGAACTGGGCGCCCTTGTGCGCCTCCTCGCTGAAGAGGATCCCGTTGTTGGCCAGGACTCCGACCGGGTAGCCGTTGACGTGGCCCCAGCCGGTGACCAGCGTCGTCCCGTACAGGGGCTTGAACTCGTCGAACTCGCTTGCGTCCAGCACGCGCGCGAGCACCTCGCGGGCCTCGAAGGGGATCCGGATGTCGGCCGAGGCGATGCCCAACAGGTCGTCCGGGTCGTGCACGGGTGGCCTGGGCGCCGCCGACGGGCCGGGACCGAGCTTGCGCCAGCCCAGGTGGGCGACGATGTCGCGACCGATCCGCAGGGCGTCGGGCTCGTCGACGGCCAGGTAGTCGGCCAGTCCGGACACCCGTGCGTGCATCTCGGCACCGCCGAGGGTCTCGTCGTCGGCGTCCTCGTCGATGGCCATCTTCACCAACGGCGGCCCGCCGAGATAGACCCGGGCGGCGTCCTTCTGCAGCACGACGTAGTCGCTCATGCCGGGCACGTAGGCGCCGCCTGCCGTGGAGGAGCCGAACACCATGGTCACGGTCGGGATGCCTGCTGCCGACAGCCTGGTCAGGTTCTTGAAGCTCGCCCCGCCGGGATTGAAGACCTCGGCCTGCTTGGTCAGGTCGGCGCCGCCGGATTCGACCAGCGAGACCAGCGGGAGCCGGTTGGCCCGGGCGATTTCCATGGCCCGAAGCCCCTTGCTGACCGTGATGGGCGATTGCGAACCGCCCTTGACCGTGGGGTCGTTGGCGCTGATGACGCACTCCACGCCGCTGATCCTGCCGATGCCGGTCACCAGGCCGGTGCCGAGGGCGTCGTCGGATCCCCAGCCGGCCAGCGGCGACAGTTCGAGGAACGCCGCGCCCGGGTCGGTCAGGAGCGCGATCCGCTCGCGCGGCAGCAACTTGCCGCGGCTGCGATGCCGGGCCACGGTGCGGGCGTCCTTCTCGGGATTGCCACTCCCTCCGCCGCGGGCCACCTCAGCCTGCAGCCGGTCGATCTCCGCCAGCGCGTCGAGCAGCGCCGCCCGGTTCGAGAGGAAGGCCTCGGACCGGGTGTCGACGCGGGTTCGCAGCACAGGAGCCACGAAAATGACGCTAGCGTCAAGTTGATACGCACGTCAAGGTTGCCCACTAAGGTGCACGCCATGACCCCTGGAGATTGCCTTGCCCCCGGCTGCCTGACCGGCCGCGTCGCCCTTGTCACCGGCGGAGGTAGCGGCATCGGCCGCGCCACTGCCCTGTTGCTCGCCCGCCTTGGAGCCCAGGTCGTCGTCATGGGTCGACGCGTGGAAGCACTCGACGAGACGGTCGCACTGGGCGTCGGCATCGAGGGCGCCCTGCCCATCACGGCCCTGTCTGTCGACCTGCGCGAGTTCGACCAGGTCGATGAGGCCCTCGACGACGTCCTCGCCCGGCACGGCCGGGTCGACCTGCTGGTGAACAACGCCGGCGGCCAGTTCATGGCCCCTGCCGAGACCGTTTCGGCCAACGGCTTCCGGGCGGTCACCCGTCTCAACCTGGATGCGCCGTGGTACCTCACCACCCGCTTGGCCGCCAGGTCGATGATCCCCCATGGCTACGGCAAGGTGGTCAGCATCACCATGACGCCGATTCGCGGCATCCCGTTGATGGCCCACTCGTCCGCGGCCCGCGCGGGCATGGCGAGCCTCACGCAGACCCTCGCGGCCGAATGGGCCCAGCACGGCATCCGCTTGGTCGCCGTGGCCCCCGGCATCGTCCACACGACGGCGTGGGAGGGCTACGGCATCCCTCCGGAGGTGATGGCCAAGGCCATCCCGGCTGGCCGGCTGCAGACGCCCGAGGACGTCGCGGCGGTCGTCGCGTTCTTCCTCTCCCCTGCCGGCGACTACGTGACCGGGCAGACGGTCATCGCCGACGGCGGATGGGATCTCGTGGGGCCGTACCAGAACAACGCGCTCACCTAGAGCGTGTCGAAACCGTTGTGGATGAACGGTTTCGCGGGCGGGTCGACTGTCAGTGGGGGTGTCTAGGTTCGGGTCATGGAGATGGATTTCCGGTCGGCGCCGTTGATGCCGATGGTGTCGGTGGTCGATGAGCTGCTGGCCGGGCCGGAGCTCGCGGTGACGATGGTCGCCTTGCTCGAGTCCCACATCGCGCGGTTGCAGGCCGAGCAGCTGTCGTGGCTGG
>JAUXRN010000111.1 GCA_030681835.1 Actinomycetota bacterium | reverse complement strand
GGCACCTCCTGGACGCCGGCCGGACCCGCTACCGCATCCCCGACCCGCTGCGCGCCTTCATCACCGCCCGCGACCACGCCTGCCGGTTCCCCGGCTGCGCCCGCCGCGCCGACCGCTGCCAGGTCGACCACGCCCAGCCCTGGGACGACCACGGCACCACCGACCGAGGCAACCTCGGCGCACTGTGCACCCGGCACCACCAATTGAAGACCCACGCCGGCTGGCAGATCACCACATCCGCCGCCGACGGCACCTGCACCTGGCAATCACCACAAGGCCGCACCCACCACCACCACCCGCCCGACCTCCGCGGCAGCGGATAGCGGACCGCGGTCAGGCGCGTGTAAAGGGCAGAACCTCAGTCAGCCACGAGACCAGTGCACCCGGGTTGCGGGACTGCGTCCACACCCGGCCAGGCCCGGTCATGTCGCACACGAGACCCTCGCCTGACTTCATGGATGTCATCAGGCCCGACACCGTCTTCGTCTTCATGCCGATGCCGTCGTCATAGGCGACGAGGTGCCCCGAGTCGACGGTGAAGGTCTCACCGGGCTGCAGCTCGTGGAGGTCCAGTGCGCCGTAGGACGCAACGACGACCTGGCCGGCGCCGGTCATGTGGGCAATGAAGCCGCCCTCACCACCGAAGAGGTTCTTGGCTCCGCCCCACGACGTGTCCATGTCGACACTCGACTCGTTGGCCAGCCAGCTGCCCTTGGTCACCGCGAGGCCGCGCCCACCACCGACCTCGATAACCATGATGTCGCCGGGGAGATTCGCCGCCATGTCGACCCACGCGCCCTCGACGCTTGACTCGAAGGTGGTCTGGAAGAAGGACTCACCGCCCAGCGCGCTGCGCTTGAGGGCCTTCATGAAGCCGCCCTCCATCTTCGCCTGGATCGAGACGCCGGCGCTCATGGCGGCCATGGCGCCGGACTCGGCCTTGATCTTCTCGCCTGCGCTCATGGTCGCTCGCGCGACGGCGAAAGCCGGTTGATGCCTGATGTCGATCCTCATGTTTGCCTCCAGCAATCGTCGTCGGTTGGGGCCAGCCTAGGACGATTGAGACCGACGAGACACGGTTACCGACACCTGATTGCGCACGCGGGGTCAGGAGCCCGGGATAATCACCAGCATGGATGTCGGGGAGATGCTGAAGGGCTGGTCCGACATCGCAGCAGAGCAACCCCTCCTGCTCCTCACGGTCATCATGGCCATCGGCGGTGCCATCGGATCGATCAAGATCCGCAGCTTCTCACTCGGACCAGCGGCCGTGCTGTTCACCGCCTTGGCGTTCTCGGCGTACGACGAACGTCTCCGGCTGCCCCAGATCCTGGGCATCTTCGGTCTCGCCCTGTTCGCCTATGTCATAGGAGTCGGGGCTGGGCCGTCCTTCTTCGCGGCCTTGCGCACGGGCGGGCGGGCGCTGGGCGTGGTCATCGGTGCCCTGCTCATCGGGGGCGCTGTCACCGTAGGTGCCGCACACGCCCTTGGTCTCGAGGGACCCATCCTGTCGGGCATCTATGCCGGGGCCCTCACCAATACCCCGGCCTTGGCGGCCGCATCGGAAGCCTGGGCCTCGGACCTCCCCACCGTCGGCTACTCCGTCACCTACCTGTTCGGGGTCCTCGGCATGCTGCTTGCCGCAGCGGTGGGCATCAAGCGGGCCGCTCCGCGCAAGGCCCTCACCCCCGTCGTCGAGGACCCGCTGCCGCCCAAGCTCGATGGCATGACGATCCGGATCGAGACGGCGGGACTCCCCGACTTCGGGACACTGACCGAGCAGTACGGCCACCACGTCGTGTTCTCCCGCATCATGCGCGGGGACTCCCCCGGTCACCCTGGCGCGGTGTCCATCGCCACGGACGACGCCGTGCCCCTCCCCGGCGACATCGTGACCGTCATTGGCGACCTGCCCACGCTGGAGCGCTTCGCCAGCGAGGTCGGCCACCCGTCGACCGTCGCCCTCACCCTGGACCGCTCGACGGTCGACTACCGCCGCGTCGCCGTCTCGAACCCCAAGGTCGCCGGACTGACGCTCGGCGACCTGCGGCTGGCGCGGCGGTACGGCGCCGTGGCGACCCGGGTCCGCCGGGGCGACGTCGACCTGCTTGCGACCGACGACCTGGCCCTTCAGGTCGGCGACCGCGTACGCATCGTCGCCGAGCGGCATCGCATGAG
This sequence comes from Actinomycetota bacterium, assembly GCA_030681835.1. Classification (GTDB taxonomy): domain Bacteria; phylum Actinomycetota; class Actinomycetes; order S36-B12; family S36-B12; genus UBA10649. Next base: position 30,245 of record JAUXRN010000111.1, on the reverse strand, counting down.
CGAGGTCGCCGCTTACCTGGGGGATTCGGAGAAGGGCGCCTCCGCCTACTCGATCACCAGCATGGCGCTCGGCCTGGCGCTCGGCGTCCTGCTGGGCGAGCTGCAATTCCCCATGCCCGGCGGAGGCCACTTCGCCCTCGGCCTGGCGGGCGGCCCGCTGCTGGTCGGCCTGATCGTCGGCCGGGCCGGCCGCACGGGACCCATTCTCTGGTCCCTGCCGCACGGAGTCGCCTCGACCCTGTCGCAACTCGGGATGATGCTCTTCCTGGCCTACGCCGGCTCGAACTCCGGATCCGCGCTGGCCGAGGCGTTGTCAGGGCCGACCGGGCCGCGCCTGCTCGTCGCCGGCGCGGTCGTCACCCTCACCACGGCCGCGGCCGTCATCCTGGGCGGACGCCTGCTCGCCGGCATGTATGGGCCACGGCTAGGTGGCGTGCTCGCCGGGACCCAGACCCAGCCGGCGGTCCTGGCCTACGCCAACGAGACGACCAAGGACGATCCCCGGGTGAACCTCGGCTACGCCCTGGTCTACCCGGCCGCGATGATCGTCAAGGTCGTGGTGGCGCCGATTCTCGGTCGGTTCTAGTCCTCGGTCGCTCCGCGGGCAGCGGGACTGGTCAGATCGAGTAGTCGACCGGCTCGGCCCCGAGTTCCCAGTCGCCGCTTGCGGTGCGGTGCGGCCAGTCGTGGTGATGGTGGTCCTCGCCGAGCACATGCACTTCGATCCGGGCCAGCCGGTCCAGCAGCGAGGTGACCGCAAGGCCCATCGGGTCCGGCGCCGTCGGGCTGTCCTGCTTGGGCCGGGAGTCGAGCTCATCCGGTGTTCCGTGGGCAATGACCTGGCCCGGCACGCCGACGACCACGGAGTGGCTGTCGACGGAGCGGACGAGGACGGCATTGGCACCGACCCGCGAATCGTGGCCGACGTTGACCGGTCCAAGAACCTTCGCGCCCGCACCGACCGTGACCCTGTCCCCCACCGTCGGGTGACGCTTGCCAGGCTCGAGACTCGTGCCGCCGAGGGTGACTCCGTGGTAGATCGTCACGTCGCGACCCACCTGGGCCGTCTCGCCGATCACGACCCCCATGCCATGGTCGATGAACAATCCCGGCCCCAGCTGGGCCGCCGGGTGGATCTCGATGCCCGTGGCCCAACGCGTGGCCTGGGACAGCGCCCGCGCCGGCAGCAGTGCACCTCGCCGCCATAGTTCGTGCGACACCCGATGGGCCCACACCGCGTGCACCCCGGGGTACAGCAGGGCAACCTCGAGGCCGTTGCGCGCAGCCGGGTCACGCTCGACAACGGACTCGACGTCGCTGCGCATGACCTCCCAGGCGCGGCGTCCGCGCTTGGCCAGCCGGTCCAGGCGTGCGCCCACGCTCAGTCGCCGAGCCCGGCAAACAGCGCGGTGGACAGGTACCGCTCGCCGAACGAGGGAATGATGACCACGATCAGCTTCCCCGCGTTCTCCGGCCGACGGGCTACCTCGGCCGCAGCCCAGAGGGCGGCGCCGGACGAGATCCCGACGAGCAGGCCCTCCTCGACGGCCGAGCGTCGTGCCATGGCCATGGCATCGTCAGCTGCCACGGCGACGACCTCGTCGTACACGTCGGTGTCCAGGATGTCGGGCACGAACCCGGCGCCGATGCCCTGGATCGGGTGCGGACCCTTGGCCCCACCGGACAGCACCGGCGACGCGGCCGGCTCCACCGCGATGACCTGGACTCCCGGCTTGCGCTCCTTGAGGACCTGTCCCACCCCGGTGATGGTGCCCCCGGTGCCGACCCCGCAGATGAGGATGTCGACGTTGCCGTCGGTGTCGGACCAGATCTCCTCGGCGGTGGTCACCCGATGGATCGCCGGATTGGCCGGGTTCTGGAACTGCTGTGGCATGAAGTAGCGGGGGTCGCTGGCGGCAAGCTCGGTCGCGCGGGCAATGGCGCCGGCCATCCCCTCCGGCCCCGGGGTCAGGATGAGTTCGGCTCCGTAGGCGCGCAGGAGCATCCGGCGCTCCACGCTCATGGTCTCGGGCATCGTCAGGACGATCGGGATGCCCCGTGCCGCGCATACCATGGCCAGGGCGATCCCGGTGTTGCCGCTGGTCGGCTCGACCACGATGGTGTCGGGGCCGATGAGCCCGGCCTCTTGGGCGGCGTCGATCATGGCAGCGCCGATGCGGTCCTTCACGGAGTGAGCGGGATTGAAGAACTCCAGCTTGGCGACAACGTCGGCACCAGCCCCATCCGTGACGTTGCGGACCCGCACGAGGGGCGTGTTGCCGATCAGTTCGGTGATGTCATTGGCAATCCTCATGGACCCGATCCTCCCACCCGCGGCAACCGCCGGCACGCGGGGCAGGGCAGGATGCGCCCATGATCGATGAGCCGTCCGGAGGCGAGCAGCGTGTCGTGGCTGCCATGACCGCTGCAGGGCTCACCTTCCGGGTGGTCCGCCACGGCCGGGTGGGCAGCCTGGCCGAGGCCGCCGTGGCCCGCGGAGTCGAGCCGGCCGACGTGATCAAGTCGCTGGTCGTGCGCCGCGGGGAGGATGACTATCTCGTCGTCCTTGTCCCCGGTGATCGAGCCTTGTCGTGGCCCAAGCTGCGCAGCCTGCTCGCTGTCAGTCGCATGTCCCTGCCCGACGCGGCCGCCGCTCGTGTCGCCACCGGATATGAACGCGGCACCATCACGCCCTTTGGAATGACGACGGACTGGCCGGTCATTGCCGATGAGCGGATATGCGGGCGCGAGATCTCATTGGGCGCGGGAGCGCATGGGGTTGCCGCGATCGTCGACGCGGATGCAGCGGTCGAGGCGCTGCGCGCGGCGGTCGCCGACGTCACCGAGCCGGAATGACCGCTCGCGCGGACGAGGCGCGGTGCGCACGAATTGCAACGACCCACGCCGCTTCGTAGCGTGCAGCGCATGGGCGACGGGTCCGTCAGGCATGTGGGGGTCGGCGAGGTCCAGGCACTCCGGGATCTCGGGGCGGTCCTGATCGACGTGCGCGAGCATCAGGAGACGGCGATGGGCAAGGCGCCCGGTGTTTCGTGCATGCCCCTTCAGTCGTTCGTCATCGACCGCCTCCCGGGGGACACGCCGCTTGTCTTCATCTGCCGCAGCGGCAACCGCTCGGATGCCGTGGCGACCGCCCTGGCCGGAATGGGCTTCGCCACCTTCAATGTGCTTGGCGGGATGATCGCGTGGCAGGCGGCCGGGCTGCCCGTGATCGCCGAGGACGGCGGCCCGGGCACGGTCATGTAAGGGCGCCCGGCTAGTCATCCAGTGCCACGCCGGGCCGTCCCACCTCGTAGGAGCGCGGGTCGTCGACCGGCTCGACATGCGCATGGACCTGCACGTCCTCCACCACTTCGGCCAGCCTTGCCTCGACATGCTCGACGAGGTCATGTGCCTGCGCGACCGTCCACTCGCCGGGCACGAGCACATGCAGGCTGGTGAACCGCTGGCGGCCAGCCTCGCGCGTCTGGATGGCGTGGAAGCGCACCTGCCCCGCCGGGTACTCGGCGGAGACATTCCTCAGGCAGAGCACGATGTCCTGTTCCTGCTGCTCTGGCAGCGAGTGATCCATAAGGCCGCGGGTCGCGCGGACCATCAGGCCGTACCCGGTCCACAGGATGTTGATCGCAACCGCGATGGCGACCAAGGAGTCAAGCGGCAGCCAGCCCGTGAGCCCGACGAGCGCGACGCCGACCACCACGCCGATCGAGGTCCATACGTCCGTCATGAGGTGCTTTCCATCGGCCACCAGGGTGATGCTGCGATGCATGCGCCCGACCCGCAGCAGCAGTAGCCCGACGACGGCGTTGATGGCCGTCGCGACCAGCGTGATTGCCAGCCCGATCCCCAGCTCCTCCAGCGGACGTGGGTGTAGCAAGCGCTCGACCGCCGAGACCACGATGAGGACGGCAGCGACCACGATCATGACCCCCTCGGCCCCGGCCGAGAAGTACTCGGCCTTGCCGTGGCCGAAGTGGTGGCTGCGGTCCGGCGGGCGGGCCGCGACGGTGAGGGCTACGAGGGCGACGATGGCGGCGACCAGGTTGACCATGGACTCCAGCGCGTCGGAAAGCAGGCCGACGGATCCGGTCAGCAGGTATGCAGCAGCCTTCAGCCCGATGGTCGCGACGGCCGCGGCGATCGACAGCCATGCCCACTTGACGAGCCGCGCTGCAGGACCGGGCACAACGTCAGGATGCCACCACCGCTGCGGCGATGGCCGGTCGTCGGTTGGGGACTACTCGCGGTCGATCGGGACTGATGGTGCACCGGCGCAGCACTGCGGGCGCACCTTGCCCCGGATGACCTGGGTCACCAGGTAGGCGGGGAGCGCGATCGCGCCGATCGCGAGCAGGTAGTGCATGCCGGCAGCCTACCCCTGCTAGGCGAGCAAGGCAGGATCTGGATGCCAGGCCATCTCGCGGGTGGCTCGGCCGAAGTACCACCCCTGGGCCATGGTCCAGCCCTGGCCCAGAAGCACCGCTGCATCGCGCTCGCCCTGAACGCCCTCGGCAACCGTGCGCAGCGCCAGGCCGCGGGCCAGCCCGGCGAGGCCTTGCGACACGCGAATGGACCTCTGGTCGCCGGAGGCCACGCCCATGGTGAACGAGCGGTCCAGCTTCAGTCCCCCAACGGGGAGGTCGCGTAGATGGCTGATCGACGAGTAGCCGGTGCCGAAGTCGTCTACCCACCACGTGATGCCCAGCGCGGCGAGATCCCGCATGCCGGACCGCACGGCGGGGCTCACGTCGACGAGCGAGGTCTCGGTGACTTCCAGGTTCAGGCGCGAAGGCGAGACGCCGGTGCGCTCGAGCTCGTCGACGACGTAGGCGAAGAAGCCCGCGTCGGCCAGGGTCGGTGCCGAGACGTTGGTGGCCAGGGACAGGTGCGACTCGGCGTCGACGAGGGTGTCCAGGGCGCGGCGCAGGATGACCCGGTCGAGCGTGGTCACGAGGTAGCTGCGCTCGGCGGCGTCGAAGAACTGGGACGGTTCGAGGACCTCTCCGTCTGCCCCCTCCCATCGCACGAGCGCCTCGAAGCCCGCGAGCGAGGAGTCGCTGAGGTTGACGACAGGCTGGAACCAGGGCCGGATGTGGTCCTCGTTGAGGGCCTGCCGCAGGCTGGTCTGCACGGCGAGCCTGCTGCGCGAGGCGTTGGCCCGCTCCGCGTCGAGGTACTCCCAGCGATCGTGGCCCTTGGCGGAGGCCTGCCGCATCGCCGTCGTTGCATCACGCACCAGCTCGGCCGCATCGCCGCCGTCAGGTCGCGCCACGCCGATGCTGATCGACACCTCGATCTCGTGAGTGCCGATGAGGACCGGCCCCCGCGCCGCAGCGAGCAGTTCGAGGGCGCGGGCTGCGACGTCCTCCGGCGTGAATACGTCGTCCACGACGATGAGGAACTCGCTCCCCGCGACTCGTCCGAGCCGGCTGATGTCCCCCACGGCCTGGATCAGGCGCTCGGCGACGACCGTCAGCACGCGGTCGCCGGCAGTGTGGGTGTACGCCTCGTTGATGAGCACCAGCCCGTCGACCGATGCGCACATCAGTGCCAAGCCCTCGCGGTCCGGCCTGTCGAGGGCGGTCTGGACCCGGCCCAGGGTGAGCCCGCGCTTGGCCAGCCCGGTGAGGGCATCGTGGTCGATCTCCCGCTCGAGCTCGGCCCGCGTGGCCATCTCGGCCTGGATGTCACGAAGCTCCACCACTGTGCCGGCCAGTGAACCGTCGGGGGCCATGACGACCCGCCCGATGACCCGCATCCAGCGCCATTCACCGGTCGGGGTGATGAAGCGGGCCTCGCCCTCCGCGTACTGGCTCTCCCCACGGAGCAGGGCCTGCTGGGCGTGGTACCCCGCCCGAACGTCGTCAGGGTGCACGATGTCCGGGATCTCGCGGCCGATCAAGGACTCGGGAGTCCAGCCCAGGACGGTCGTCACTGAGGGCGATGCCCACTCGACCCTATTCTCGGCATCGGAGCGCAGCACCACGTCCTGCGAGTGTTCCGAGATGAGCCGGTACTGCTCCCGCTCGTCCACGAGCGCCGCCTCGGCCGACCGATGCTCGGTGACGTTGCGCATGGCCCCGTAGAGGACGACCTGGCCGTCGTCGTACTTCACCTGGCGGGCCCGGTGCTCTGTCCACACCGTGCGGCCATCGCGCGCGATGAAACGGGCGACGAACTCGCGGGTGTCGCTGGCACTCGAGCGGAGGTCCACCCGGAAGTGCGGCCGGTCCTCCGGATGCACGATGCCCCGGCCGATGGCGGGGTCGTTGTAGAAGTCCTCGGGGGTGTACCCCAGCAGGTCCTCGATCGAACGGGACAGGTACACGAACCTGGCGTCGGGGCGCACCTGGAGTGCGTAGACGACGTCCGCCAGTTCGGCGGCGAGCGCAGCCGTGACGGCCTCACGGTCGGCGCGGTGGCCATTGAGGGCGTGCGGATCCGGGACGGCCACGGGTGCCTGTCCCGGCTGCGCAATGTCCACTGGATCAGCCATGCGCTCAGGGTAGCCGCCCGGACCGGGTGGTCCGCGGCGCTGGCGGGATTCTCCCCGGTAGCCTGCGGGCCTTGCCGCAATCCCCTGGAGGTTCGACGTGGCCCCGACCGATCCCCACCCGGGCACGTCCGGCGTGGCCGGCCTCTCCGCGGTGGAGGTCCAGGCCGCCCTCGTCGCCGGCGACATGTCGTCGGAGTTCCTCGTGGCGTCGTCGCTGAGCAGGATCGCCGCAATGGACGCCACCGGAACGGCCATCGAGTTGCGTGCCGTCCTCGCGCTGTCCCCCACGGCTTCGGACGAGGCTGCGCTCCGTGACCGTGAGCGCGCCGAGGCCAGGCGGCAGGGATCGATCCTGGGCCCGCTTCATGGGATCCCAGTGCTGGTAAAGGACAACATCGAGGCCGTCGGACTTCCGGGATCGGCCGGGTCGCTGGCCCTCGTCGGTCGCGCGGTCGCGGCCGACGCGCCGCTCATCGCACGGCTGCGCGCCGCGGGAGCGATCATTGTCGGCGCCACGAACTTGTCGGAATGGGCCAATATCAGGTCGCCCAGATCGACCAGCGGCTGGTCGGCGGTGGGCGGGCTCACGGGCAACCCATGGGCTCTGGACCACAGTGCGGGAGGCTCCTCGTCGGGGTCGGGCGCGGCCGTAGCCGCCGGCCTCGCGCCCCTAGCCGTGGGCACGGAGACGAACGGCTCGATCACCTGCCCCGCCGCGCTCAACGGCGTCGTCGGGATCAAGCCGACGGTCGGGTCGGTCTCCACCACGGGCGTCGTGCCGGTGAGCCTCACGCAGGATGTTCCGGGGCCGCTGGCCACGTCCGTGCTCGACGCGGCCCTGCTGCTGGAGGTGCTCTCGGGCCTTACCGGGCTGCGGGCCGCAGCATCGGCCGGCACGGCGGCCGGCGTGCGCGTCGGAGTGGCCGAAGGCTGGCTCACCGGCGACCCTGCCACGGATGCGGTCTTCTCCGACGCCGTGCGCGCCCTTGAGCCCTTGGTGGCCTCGGTGTCTACGGCCGGGGTGCCGACCACGCCCCTCGACGTGCACGACGACCAGTTGACGGCACTGCTTGCCGAGCTCCACGACGACCTTGGCGGCTACCTAGCGGCACGGCCCGGCGCAGGAGTGCGGTCCGTGGCCGACGTGGTGGCCTTCAACGAGGCCCACGCGGACCGGGAACTGGCCGCCTTCGGCCACGAGCTCCTCGTCAGGTCCGCCGGCAGCGGCGGCCGCGCCACGGACGAATACCGCGAGGCTCGGCAGCGCAACGTCGAATGGGCGCGCGACACGTGCCTAGGCCCCTCGCTCGCTGGCGGGCCCTTCGACGTGCTCGTGGCGCCCGCCTACCGTCCGGCCTGGAAGTCCGACCTGACCGCGGGCGACAGCCTCATGGGAGGCGGCGCGGTCTGCACACCGGCCGCCATCCTGGGGTGGCCCACGGTGACCGTCCCGATGGGCCTGGTCGACGGGCTGCCGGTCGGCTTCAGCATCGTCGGGCCGGCGGGATCCGACGCTACGCTCATCGCCGTGGGACATGCACTGGAGACGGCACTCGCACTCGGACGGCCGGCACCGGCCTGGCGACCTCCACGGCGCGGCTGAGCCGGCCGGATGACCCTTCCTCGACCCAGAGCCGGTGCCGTGCGCCCCTGGTCGTCCGCACCCGGAGCCCAGCGGTTCCGGCGTCCGACCGACCTGCTCCTGGCCGTCACGGCGACCCTGGTCCTGGCGGTCATGCTCCCGGCCGCGGCCGCAGACGGCCCGTTCGACCAGGCCATAGCTGGGCTCGCCGACGCCACCATCGACGCGCTCGGCTGGCTCTGGACCCTCGGCTACGCGGCGTTGGCGCTATGGGCGGCTGTGCTGATCGTTCTGCCCCTGGCCGCGCGCGGCCGGCGATCGACCCTGCTCGTCCAGTTGCTGGCGGCCGCGATCGCTGTCGGCTTGGGCCTGCTCGCCAACCGAGTGCTCACGGGCGCTTGGCAGGTCCCCGCGAGCGGGTCGGACAGCGGGCCCTTCGCCCGCGTCGTCCTGCTTGCCCTGGCGGCGTCGGTCGTCGTGGTGACAGCGCCATATCTCACGCATCCCCTCCGAATAGTCGGCCGATTGGCGGTGCTGGCCGGCACCTGCTCCGCCATCGGCCTAGGCAGTGCGAGCGCGACGTTCACCGTGTGCGCCATCGCCATCGCCGTCGTTGCTGCCGCGACGAGCCACCTCGTCATGGGCACCCCGGCAGGACGGCCCACCGAGGAGCACGTGGCCGATGCACTCGCCGCCCTCGGACTGCCCGTCGCCAGCGTCACCGAAGCGACGGTGCAGCAGCCTGGTGTGTGCGTGATGGACGTTCTCGCGGGTGACGGTCGAAGCCTCCTGGTCAAGGTGTACGGCCGTGACGCGTGGGACGGGCAGGTCGTCGGCTCGATGTGGACCGCGCTGACCCGGAGGGGCGAGTCACCCGTCATCCTGCGCAGTCGCATGGAGCGGGTCGAGCATGAGGCGATGGTGACCCTGCTCGCTCAGCGCGCAGGCGTGCCGGTTGTGCCGGCCGTCGTGGCGGGACGCACCGACGAGGGAGATGCGCTTTTGGTCACCGAGGCGCGTGGCAGGTCCCTCACCGAGGGCGCAGACATCAACGAGGCATTCCTGGCGTCTGCGTGGGCCGCGCTCATCAGGCTCCACGCGGCCGGCATCGCGCATCGCGACCTCACTCCGGCCCGCATCGTGGCCGCATCCGACGGGACCGCGGCGCTGTGCGACTTCGACGTGGCAGAGGTGGCGGCCACGTCGTCGTCAATTCTCGCCGACCGGGCCAGGCTGCTCGCGCTGTCCGCCGTCGCAGCAGGGCGCGAGCAGGCACTCGACGCCGCCGTGGGCGCGCTGGGCCCCGAGGGGCTGGCCGCGCTGCTGCCCTACCTGCAGCCAGCGGTCATGGACGCCGACACCGGAGATGATCTCGAGGCCAAGGAGTGGACCCTGGCGGAGTTGCGCGAGGCGGCGGCCCAGCGCGCCTCGGTGAAGGTGCCACCGCTGATCCAGGTGCGTCGGGTCACGGCCAAGTCCATTGGAATCGCCGCGCTCATCGTCTTCATGGCCTACACGCTCATCGGGGTGTTCGCCGGCGTCGACCTGGCCACGGTCGTCGACGAGCTCAAGTCAGCCAACATGGCGCTGCTCGCGGTGGCGCTCGTGCTCTCCCCCACGATCGGCGCAGCGCTGGCCCTCTCGACCCTCGGCGCCTCACCGGAGCCGCTGCGCTACCGGGCCGTCGTCATGCTGGAGTACGCCATCCAGTTCATCGCGCTGACCCTGCCGGCCACGGCCGCGCGCCTCGCCCTCGAGATCCGGTTCTTCCAGCGCTTCGGCCTGTCGGCCGGCGCGGCGGTCTCGATCGGCCTGATCGACAGCCTCAGCGGCTTCGCGGTCCAGATCGCCCTCATCGCGGTGATCCTGCTGTCCAGCCTGCCCACCTTCACGACGTCGGTGGCCTCGGCGACGAGTGACACGGGAACCACTGACGACTCGGGACCTGGGCTGATCGTGGTGCTCCTGCTCATCGTGGCCGTCAGTCTCGTCGTCACCTTCATCGTGCCGCGTCTTCGGCATCGCCTGCTCGCCCAGGTCCCCCGGGCCAAGGCAGCCATTCGCGAGAACGCCGACAACGCCAAGGCGGTGCTCGCCGTCCTGCGTCGCCCCCGGAAGGTGGCCCAGATGATCGGCGGCAACCTGGTGTCCCAGGTCATCCAGGCGGTCATCCTGGGGATCTGCCTGGCCGCCTTCGGCGAGACCGCCTACCTGTCCCAGCTCATCCTCATCAACACCGCGGTCTGCCTGCTGGGTGGGCTCATGCCCGTGCCAGGGAACATGGGTGTCGCAGAAGCCGGCTACACCCTCGGCCTGCAGGCGATCGGCGTGCCGGCGGCGGTGGCGATGTCCACGGCCATCGCGTTCCGCCTGGTCACCTTCTACCTGCCTCCGCTATGGGGCGCGGTCGCCATGCGCTGGCTGCACCGGCAGGCGTACGTCTAGGCCTCGTCGACCAGTTCGAAATGCAGAAGGACGAGCATCGTGCTCTCGTCGACGGCGATGCCTTCCCGGGTCCAGTACGCGATGTGACTGGCCCGCAAGTCGTCGGCGTCGAGCTCACCCTCGCCCTCGGTCAGGCGATGCGGGCCAACGCGATCACGTTGTTCTTGCCGTAGTGCTTCGCGCATGCCGGGCACGTGGTGTAGCAGAAGTAGACGTCTCCGGGGTGCCCACCGAGAGACTCCGCGTATGCGCGGACGTCTCGGTCCCACGACCCCGCATCCCGGAAGGGGCCCTCGAATACCCGTGACGCGAAGGTGCCGGCGAGCTCAACGTTGTCTGCCCCCTCGACGGGCCCCGTCACGGCCATCAGGTGCTCGGCACGCCACGGCGAGAGTTCTCGGCTGAGGACGAGGGCATGCGACGTCTCGGGCACGACCCCGGCCCTCTGAGCATCCGCCTGCAGTGCCGTCATGGTCCGGGACATGTTCACGGGCACGTGCAGCAGGCTCCTCGTCATGCGGCGGAGGAACGGCTGCCCGGTGAACTCGACCGTGCAGCGGTCCCATGCCGACACGTCAGGGGCCGGACAGCATCCGGTCTCGTTTCGCTCCGTATACGTCGCCGGGTAGGACGCATGCCCAGCCATGTACCCCACCGTACGCTCCTCGTCGGCTGGAAGCGTTACGTCACCGACCGGATGAGCTTGTAGTTGGTGAACTCCGCTATGCCGAGGACCCCGAGCTCACGGCCGAAGCCGGATCGCTTGGTGCCGCCAAACGGCAACTCCGGTGCATCCAGGCCGACCCCGTTGACATAGACCATCCCGGTGTCCAGTCGGTCCGCGACACGCATGGCCTGATCCTGGTCGGTCGTGAACACGTAGGAGCCCAGCCCGTAGGGGGTGTCGTTGGCGATCCTGATCGCGTCCTCCTCGTCTGCGGCTCGGTAGACCTGCGCCACCGGCCCGAACAGCTCCTCGCGGTAGACCTCGTTCTCCGGGGCGATATTCGTCAGGACACCGGGCGGGAAGAAGCAACCGTCGCGCTCGCCGGTCGTTGCCAGCGACGCTCCCTGCGCAACGGCTCGGTCGACCTGAGATGCGAGGTTCGCTGCTGCCTGTGCCGAAGACAGTGGCGCCTGCGGCGGTCCGGCCAGCATCGCTGCGGTATAGCGCTCGAGGAAGGCGTCATAGAGCTCGTCCACGACGATCATGCGCTTGGCCGCATTGCAGGCCTGTCCCATGTTGTCGATTCGGCCTGCGACCGCGGCCGTGACTGTGTCGTCGAGGTCGTCGCTGCTCAGCACGATGAAGGGATCCGAGCCGCCGAGTTCCAGGACAACCTTCTTGAGGTTGCGTCCAGCGACCTCGGCGACAGCCGCGCCGGCCCGCTCCGAACCGGTGAGCGAGACCCCCCGGATCTCGGGGGCCGCGATGATCTCGGCGACCTGCTCGTTCGTTGCATAGATGTTGACGTAGGCCCCGGCCGGGACGCCGGCCTCGGTGAAGAGCTCGGCGATGGCCGCCGCCGACTCCGGGCACTGGGGTGCGTGCTTCAGCAGGACGGTGTTGCCCAGCACGAGGTTGGGCCCCGCGAACCGGGCCACCTGGTAGTAGGGATAGTTCCACGGCATGATCCCGAGCAGCGCACCGACCGATGATGGCCGGATGAGGGCCGAACCCTCGCCGTCGAGCAGCGTGATCGGCCGATCGGCCAGGAGTGCCGCCGCGTTATCGGCGTAGTAGGCGTAGATGGCGCCGGAGAACTCGACCTCGCCGATCGCGTCGGCCAGCGACTTGCCCATCTCGCGCACGATGATGCGACCGAGCTCCTCGGCGCGCTCGACATGCAGGACGCCTATCCGGCGGACGACCTCCGCGCGCTCGGCCACCGTCCGCGCTGACCACTCCATGTGCGCTGCGTCGCACGCGGAGACCGCGGCCCGAACTTCGGCGTCCGTGGCCGTCGGGTAGGCGCGGACCTGTTCCCCGGTGCGGGGATCGACAACCGCGTATTGCTGCATGGCACTCCTCGACTCGACGACCGGACGCACCTCCACCGCGTGGTTCAGCTGCAGCCAGACGTGCTCCCGCAGCCCTCGCACACGTAGCAACTCCCGGCCGGCCGCATCTTGATCCCGCACGTCATGCACAGCGGGGCGTCGGATGCCGTGCCGGTGATCTCCTCGAGCAACTCCGCGCTGGAGTGCGCCGTGCTCGGGGACTTGGCCGCAGGGGTCGGGACGGTGTCCGTGATCTCGGCCACCTCCTGCTCGACAGCCTCATCGATCGCCACGTCGAGATCCGCGGCCGGACCGGACGAGCCGTAGGTCGCTGCGACCGTCGCCGCTCGCTCATCAGCCGTGAAGATGCCGAGCGCCGCGCGCTTGTCGTAGGGAAGGTAGTCCAGCGCGAGCCGTCGGAAGATGTAGTCCATGATCGACTGCGAGATCCGGATGTCCGGGTCGTCGGTCATGCCCGCCGGTTCGAAGCGCATGTTGACGAACTTGCTCACGAAGGCCTCAAGCGGCACCCCGTACTGCAAGGCGATGCTGATAGCGATCGAGAAGGCGTCCATCACCCCGGCCAGGGTCGAACCCTGCTTGCCGAGCTTGAGGAAAACCTCGCCGAGCCCGTCGTCGGGGTAGGAGCCCGCCGTCATGTAGCCCTCGGCCCCCGCGACGGAGAAGCTCGTCGTGACACTCGGCCGGCTCTTGGGCAGCCGGTGGCGGGTGGGCTGGCCGGCCAGCGCAGCGGCTACCGCCTCGGCAGTGGCGTCGACGATGGCGTCGACCTTCTTGGCCTTGGCATCGCTCAGCGGCTGGCCCACCTTGCAGTTGTCGCGGTAGATGGCCAGCGCCTTGAGTCCGAGCTTCCAGCCCTGGAAGTAGATCTCCTCGACCTCGTCGACCGTGGCGGTCTCCGGCATGTTGACGGTCTTGGAGATGGCGCCTGAGATGAATGGCTGCACCGCCGCCATCATCCGCACGTGGCCCATCGGGGTGATCGAGCGCACGCCCATGGCACAGTCGAAGACCGGGTAGTGCTCGGACTTCAGGCCCGGGGCATCGATGACGTGGCCGTGCTCGCCGATGTACTCCACGATCGCCTCGATCGTCTCGTCGGCGTAGCCGAGTCGACGCAACGCGCGCGGGATCGTCTGGTTGACGATCTGCATCGATCCGCCACCGACCAACTTCTTGAATTTGACCAGCGAGAAGTCCGGTTCAATGCCGGTCGTGTCGCAGTCCATCATGAAGCCGATGGTCCCGGTGGGCGCGAGCACGGAGGCCTGGGCATTGCGCCAGCCGTTCTTCTCGCCAATGCGCAGGCCGTCCTCCCAGGACTTGTTGGCGACCTTGAGCACGTCGCCGTCCAGGCTGGTGATGGTGCGGACATTGTCATTGGCGGCCGCGTGCTTGCGCATGACGCGCTTGTGGCCATCGATGTTGCGGGCGTAGCCCTCGTAAGGGCCGACGATGCCCGCGAGCTCGGCGCTGCGCTTGTAGGCGGTGCCGGTCATGAGGCTGCTGATCGCCGCAGCGAACGAGCGGCCCGCGTCGGAGTCGTACGGCAGGCCGGTGGCCATGAGCAGTGCGCCGAGGTTGGCGTACCCGATGCCCAACTGGCGGTAGCGGCGGGTGGTGTCACCGATGGCCGCCGTCGGGAAGTCAGCGAAGCAGATCGAGATGTCCATGGCCGTGATGACGAACTCGACCGCCCGGGCGAAGCGGGGTGCGTCGAATGTGTCGTCATCCTTGAGGAAGGTCAGCAGGTTGAGCGAGGCGAGGTTGCACGAGGAGTTGTCCAGGCTCATGTACTCCGAGCAGGGGTTGGACGCGTTGATGCGGCCGGTCTCGGGGTTCGTGTGCCAGTCGTTGATGGTGTCGTCGTACTGGATGCCCGGGTCCGCGCACGCCCAGGCGGCCTCGGTGAGCGTGCGGAACAGGCCCTGGGCATCCACCGTCTCGATGACCCGGCCGTCGAGGCGCGCGGTGAGGCCGAATGGCTCGCCGTTCTCGACCGCGTGCATGAACAGGTCGGAGACCCGCACCGAGTTGTTGGCGTTCTGGTACTGCACGGACGTGATGTCCTTGCCCCCGAGGTCCATGTCGTAGCCCGCGTCGCGCAGGACGCGGATCTTGTCCTCCTCGCGGACCTTGGTCTCGATGAACTCCTCGATGTCGGGGTGGTCGACGTCGAGGACGACCATCTTCGCCGCGCGACGCGTGGCGCCCCCGGACTTGATGGTGCCTGCGGACGCATCGGCGCCGCGCATGAAGGACACCGGGCCGGATGCCGTCCCGCCCGAGGACTTGAGCAGTTCCTTGCTCGAACGGATCCGCGAGAGGTTGAGGCCGGCGCCGGAGCCGCCCTTGAAGATCAGCCCCTCCTCCTTGTACCAGTTCAGGATCGAGTCCATCGTGTCGTCGACCGCGAGGATGAAGCAGGCGCTCACCTGCTGGGGCGACACCGTGCCCACGTTGAACCACACGGGAGAGTTGAAGCTGAACACCTGGTGCAGCAGCATGTAGGTCAGTTCATGCTCGAAGACCTCGGCATCACCGGGCGTGCGGAAGTAGCCGTGCTCCTTGCCTGCCTTGACGTAGGTCAGCACGACGCGGTCAAGCAACTGGCGCAGGCTGTACTCACGCTGGTCCGTGCCCACAGCGCCGCGGAAGTACTTCGTCGTGACGATGGTGGATGCGTTGACGCTCCAGAAGTCGGGGAACTCGACGCCCCGCTGCTCGAAGACGATCTCGCCGGACTTCCAGTTGGTCTGGACGACATCGCGCCGCTCCCACGTGACCTCGTCGTACGGGTGCACTCCCGCAGTGGTGTAGAGCCGCTCGATGGTGAGGCCGGGGCCCTGGACCGTGTTGTGAACGAAGGCCTGGTCTGCGCTGGTGGTGACCGACATGGGTGATGCCTTTCTTCCTCTGGAGCGGCTACTGGTGGTGGGAAGTCGTTGAAGGCTGACCGCCGGTCGCGCGAGCGTCCGGCTCCTGGCCCGTGGGCTCGCCCTCGGCACGGAGCAGGGCGATCTCGGCCTCGAAGTCCTCGAGCTGGTCGAATGACCGGTAGACCGAGGCGAAGCGCAGGTAGGCGACCTCGTCGAGCTGGCGCAGCGGGCCGAGGATGGCCAGGCCGATCTCCATGGAGGGGATCTCCGCGCTGCCGGTCGAGCGGACGGTGTCCTCGACCTGCTGGGCCAGCAGGGCAAGGTCGTCGTCGGATACCGGTCGGCCCTGGCAGGCCTTGCGCACGCCACTGGCGACCTTGGTACGGCTGAACGGTTCGGTTACGCCAGAGCGCTTGACCACGAACAGGACCGACGTCTCCGCGGTCGTGAAACGCCGTCCGCAGGCCGCGCACTCACGCCGGCGACGGATCGCCACTCCGTCATCGATGGTCCGGGAGTCCACGACTCGCGAATCGTCCTCCTTGCAGAACGGGCATCGCATCGCTGAAACCTCCCTTCACTTGCGTCACATCAGTCTCGTCGGCCGTTCCTCCTGGGGATGGGGGTGGGGATTCCCTGTGGAGGACCTGTTGAGGCAGCACCACAACCTGTGGATGAATGACACCGGTGTGACTACTACATCTAGGGGTAGGAACGTACTCCCACCACTAGCGATTGGCAAGGGGCGGGCGGGACGGCGTGTCGCGCATCGGCACGGCCCGCGGCCGGCCTACGACGAAGCAGGCACCACGATGGACTGCCCGGGCTGCACGGCCTCGTGGCCGAGCCCGTTGAGCTCGCGGATCGTGCCCACCGTCTCGCGGGGATCGACCTGCGGCGCAACGGTTTGGGCGATCTGCCACAGGGTCTCCCCCGGCTGCACGACCACGATGGCCGTGGCCGGCCCCGTGGTTCCGAACGCCGCACTGGCCTCCGCGGTGAACCGCGCAGACGCCATGATCGCGAGGGCCAGGAACGCGACACTGGCCAGGATCAGGGCGAGCCGACCGCGCGCCGTCAGGCGAAGGCCGGCTGACGCAGCCGAGGAGAGTCGCTCGGTGGAGCGTCGGCTGGTCGAGCGGGGGACGGCCTGCCGCGAGCGATCACTGCGCGAGCGATCACTGCGGGCGGCGGCGGGGAAGGGAGCCGCGAGTGCCATGGTCGGGCCTTTCTGGGAGGCGGTACGTAGGCCTTGCTCGTTCATGTGTCCATTCGTACAGGTGTTCGTTCGAACGCCTGTACGATTCATAGCACCGCACGAGCGACACGTCCAGCATCGTTCGAACATATGTTTGAAATTCGTGTCGCGTGCGGCTAGCGTTCAGCCAAGAGTGAGGCCGGGGTCTGATAACCGCCCCGGCCCCCGGACGAGGGGAACGACCGTGGTCGCACGTGTCACCGAACTGCCCGATGGACCTGTCGACGAGTCCGGGCTCACCCCCCGGCAGAAGGCCGTGCTCGCCGTCATCCGCGACACAGTCGAGCAGCGGGGCTACCCGCCGAGCGTTCGCGAGATCGGCGAGGGAGTCGGCCTGACGTCCCCGAGCAGCGTGGCCCATCAGCTCCAGACCCTCGTGCGCCTGGGCTACCTGCGGCGCGACCCGAACCGGCCCCGCGCCCTCGTCGTTGCCGACCTCTCCGAGAACGTCCCTGCAGGTGACCTGCCGGTCCAGCCCCCCGCCACGCCCGGCCCGCCACGCTTGCGCGCCGTCGACGCGCTCGACGACGAGCAGGCCGCGTCGCGCCCCGAGGCCACCTACGTGCCGGTGCTGGGCCGCATCGCGGCCGGCGGTCCGATCCTGGCCGAGCAGCAGGTCGAGACGGTCTTCCCGCTGCCACGCGACCTTGTCGGAGACGGGGAGCTGTTCCTGCTGCGCGTCGTCGGTGATTCGATGATCGACGCGGCCATCTGCGACGGTGACTGGGTCGTCGTGCGCCGCCAGCCCGACGCCGACAACGGCGACATCGTGGCCGCCCTGCTCGACGACGAGGCGACCGTGAAGACGCTCAAGCGCCGCGACGGGCACGTGTGGCTCATGCCGCATAACCCCGCGTACGCGCCGATCCTGGGCGACGATGCGGCCATCATGGGAAAGGTCGTCACGGTGCTTCGGCGGCTGTAGCCGTCAGGCCGCGCCACCGCTCC
This sequence comes from Actinomycetota bacterium, assembly GCA_030681835.1. Lineage (GTDB taxonomy): Bacteria > Actinomycetota > Actinomycetes > S36-B12 > S36-B12 > UBA10649. The sequence continues at coordinate 12,597 of JAUXRN010000111.1, read as the reverse complement.
TGCCGGATCTCGGTGGCGCGGCGCTTGGTAGGCAGGTCGAAGCGGCTCATGTTCTGCGCCCCTCACGCGAGGTCGTCGCGCAGCCGCTCGAGGGCGCTGATCACCGTGGCTCGGTCCGTCGTGTACCAGAACGGCGGCAGGCTGGCCCGCAGCGCCCCGGCGTACCCGGCGGTCGCCAGCCGTGAGTCCAGGACGGCCACGACTCCGCGGTCCTGCGTGCCGCGGATCAGCCGCCCGGCACCCTGGGCGAGGAGCAGACCGGCCCTGGGCACCGCGACCTGCCGGAAGCCAGAGCCCCCGGCCTCGTCGACTGCCTTCTGTCGGGCCGCCATCAGCGGATCGTCCGGCCTCGGGAATGGGATCCGGTCGATCGCCACCAGGATGCAGGACGGCCCCGGCACGTCGACCCCCTGCCAGAGGGACACCGTGCCAAGCAGCGTGCTGGTGGGCTCCGCCGCGAATCGCTCAACGAGACTGCCGACCGCGTCCCCTCGCCGCTGCACGAGCAGGGGCAGTCCCGGTTCGCTGCCGAGCCGGACCCTCAGGTACTCGGCCGCTCGCTCCACGCCACGCCAGCTGCTGAACAGGGCCAGGGTGCGCCCGCCCGCCGCGATGATGAGGTCGGCCAGCTCGTCGAGGGCCTCCATGGCGACGCCGTCGCGCCCAGGTGGCGGCAGGTCGCGGGCGGCGTAGAGGATGCCCTGACGGCCATGGTCGAACGGCGAGCCGACATCGAGGGTGAGGGCGACGCCGTCGGTCAGCCCGAGGGACCCGAGCAGCGCATCGAAGCCGCCCCCGACGGTCAGGGTGGCGCTCGTGAGTGCGACCGGCGCGCGGTCGAACAGAGCGGTGCGCAGCAGGCCGGCGACGCTCAGCGGAGCCATCCGCAGGACCGGTGCGCGGTTGTCTCCGGGGTCCAGCCAGACGACGTCGCTAGGGCCCATGGCCAGCAGCGCCCCCGCCGAGTCGTGGACCTCCTCCAGCGCGCCCCGCGCCTGCTGGCGTGCCGCTGCCGCGTCGGCATCGCCGGAATCCCGGTCGGCGTTGACCTCCGCCATGCCCTGGTGGCAGGCATCCCGCACGAGGGTCAGGGCCAATACGAGGTCGCGGCCGGGAACCTCAATCCGGACAGGCCCACCTGTGTCCTGGGCCAGGGTGCGCAACGCGTCGTCGAGGCCCTCTCCCGCCGCGGCGAGTCGCTCGATGGTCTCGGGGTCGAGCAGGCGGCGGGCCCTCGTGGCGGCCCGGTCGACCATGGCAGCGCCGAGCTCGCCAGAGACCGCGGCGGTCGCCCGGTCAACCAGTTCGTGCCCCTCGTCGATGATCACGGCGTCGTGCTCGGGCAGGACGGGGATGCCTTCGATCGCATCGATCGCGAGCATCGCATGGTTCGTCACCACGATGTCGGCCTCCTGCGCTGCGCCGCGGCGCAGGACCGTGAAGCACTCCTCGCCGTACGGGCAACGTGACTCCCCCATGCACTCCCGACGACCCACCGAGAACCCGCGCCACACCCGGGGATCGATGTCCCCCGGGTACTCGTCGCGATCGCCGGTCGTGGTCGACTCAGCCCAGCTGCGCACCGCTGAGGCCTGCAGGCCAAGTGCACTCTTCGGGGCGTCGAACAGCGCCTCTGTGTCGTCGTCGGCCGGGGCACCGTGCAGCTTCTGCAGGCAGACGTAGTTGTTGCGTCCCTTGAGCACGGCGAACGTCAGGGGCCGGCCGATCACCGGCTCGAGGGCCTGGCTCACGCGGGGCAGGTCACGCTCGACAAGCTGTCGCTGCAGGGCAAGCGTGGCAGTCGCCACGACGACGGGACCACCGGCCGGGTCGGTCGCGTGCAAGGCCGCTGGGACGAGGTAGCCGACAGACTTGCCGGTGCCGGTGCCGGCCTGGACGACCGCGTGCGGCCCACCGGAGAGCGCCCCGGCCACTGCTTCGGCCATCTGGGCCTGGCCCGCACGCTGCTCCCCGCCGATCGCCGCAACCACCGCGTCAAGTGCGGCCGCGAGCCTGATCGACGCCTGCTCAGGTGCCACTGGCCGCCCGCAGCTCGTTGGCGAGGTCTGCAGGGACCCGGGCGTGCAGCCGGGTGCCGTGCTCGCCATGGGCGGCATCGAGCACCTCTCCCTGCCGGTGGGCACGGGAGACGAGGTCACCGCGCGGGTACGGCACGAGGAGGTCGACTTCTTCCCAGGTCGAGGGCAGGTCCGCCTCAATCGCGTCGAGCAGGGCATCGAAGCCCTCACCCGTACGGGCCGACACGACCACCGAGTGCGGTTCCCGGCGCTGCAGCTCGGCCACCGTCTCGGGGTCCGCGATGTCGGCCTTGTTGATGACGATCAGCTCGGGGACCTGTGCAGCGTTGATCTCCGCGAGCACCTCTCGAACGGCCGCGATCTGCTCCAGGGGGGCGTCGTCGGAACCATCGACGACGTGGACGATCAGGTCGGCGTCGCGGACTTCGTCAAGCGTCGAGCGGAACGCCTCCACCAGTTGGTGCGGCAGGTGCCGGACGAACCCAACGGTGTCGGCGATGGTGTAGTCGTGGCCCCCCGGGGTGCGCGCCTTGCGCACGGTCGGGTCGAGGGTGGCGAACAGGGCGTTCTCGACGAGGACTCCGGCGCCCGTGATGCGGTTGAGCAGGCTGGACTTGCCTGCATTCGTGTAGCCCGCGATCGCGACGGCCGGTATACCGGCGCGTTGCCGGGCCGCGCGCTGGGTCGTGCGCGACGTCTCCATCTCGCGCAACTGGCGGCGAAGCTTCGTCATCTGCGAACGGATCCGGCGGCGATCGGTCTCGATCTTCGTCTCGCCCGGACCGCGCGTGCCCACGCCACCCGTGGCCCCGCCGGCCCGGCCACCGGCCTGGCGGGACAAGGACTCGCCCCAGCCGCGCAGTCGCGGCAGGAGGTACTGCATCTGGGCCAGGGACACCTGCGCTTGGCCCTCGCGGCTGCGTGCGTGCTGGGCGAAGATGTCCAGGATCAGCCAGGTCCGGTCGACGACCTTGACCTTCACGACCTCCTCGAGCTGGCGCAACTGCCCTGGCGTCAGCTCTCCATCGCAGATGACAGTGTCGGCTCCGGTCTGCACCACGATCGCGCGAAGCTCCTGTGCCTTGCCCGAGCCAATGTAGGTGGCCGGGTCCGGCGACTCGCGGCGCTGGATGACTCCCTCGAGCACCACAGAGCCCGCCGTCTCGGCCAGCAATGCCAGCTCAGCCAGGCTGCGCTCGGCGTCGCGGGCCGTGCCCTCGGTCCAGACGCCGGCCAGAACGACGCGCTCGAGGCGGACCTGCCGGTACTCGACCTCGGTGACGTCCTGCAGTTCGGTGGAGAGCCCCGCGACACGCCGAAGGGCCTGGCGCTCCTCGAGCTCCAGGCCTTCGATGCCGTGGCCGTGGCCGGAGTGGTCGGTCATGAGAGGTCCAGCGTGTCACGGCACCTGCCGCCAGCCAAACGGGTGACGTGGGCTGGGGACGGTTCACATCGCTAGCGTGGCCCGATGAGCTCGGGGGGCACCCGTGGGCCGCCGCCCTGGCGATGGCCGCCATCGCATTCCTCACGAGCGTCCTGACCGCGGCCCCTCCGGTCGGGCTGCTGATCGGCATGGTCACGTCCTACGCCTATTTCCTCGTGACCGGCACCGGCGTGATCGCCGCGCGCGTCCTTGGGCGCGACCTTCCCGAGATCGGCGTGCTCAGCCTGGTGGGGCTTACCGCCGGCCTTGTGCTCGTCGTCGTCCGGGCGCTCGTCGAGCAGGCCCTGCAGCTGATCCCGGACCCGCCACCGGGACCGCGCTCCCCACTGCTCGCGCCCGTGGCGCGCTCGGTGCGCACCTTCGACCGGCATGATCTCCAGCCTCCTGCCAGACGCCGTCGTGGGCCCACTGGCGTTCCTCGCGCTGGCCATCTCCCTCGCCCTCAGCACGACGTCCGCGTGGCTCTCCGTTGCGATGGGCGCGGTGGCTGCGTCGATCCTCACCGGCCTTCCCCGCGACGACGTTGCCGGCTTCGCAGCCGATGCCTCGGAAACGGGGGTCACGGCGCGCCCCGCGTGACACGATCGCCGATGGCCGCTCAGCGGGACGGGTCCGCGACCGGCCACCACAGGAGGGCACGTGCCGAGCGACATCGAGATCGCCCAGGCCACGCCGACGGCGCCGATCGCCGACGTGGCCGCAGGCCTGGGCATCCCCACGGCCGCTCTCGAGCCCTACGGCTGGTCGAAGGCGAAGGTGTCGCTCGACTACTTGGCGTCGCTGCCGGAGAACCCATCGGCCCGCCTGGTACTGGTCACCGCCATCAGCCCCACCCCACCCGGGGAGGGCAAGACCACGACCAGCGTCGGCCTGGCCGACGGCCTGCGAGCGATCGGCGTGCGCGCGATGGTGTGCCTGCGCGAGCCCTCGCTGGGCCCGGTGTTCGGGCTCAAGGGGGGCGCCGCAGGTGGCGGCAAGGCGCAGGTCGTCCCGATGGAGGACATCAACCTGCACTTCACCGGAGACTTCAGCGCGATCGGGCTCGCCAACAACCTGCTGGCGGCGCTGATCGACAACCACGTCCACCACGGGAACGCGCTCGGGATCGACGTTCGCCGGATCGCCTGGAAGCGCGTGGTCGACCTCAACGACCGCGCGCTGCGCGAGATCACGGTCGGGCTGGGCGGACCGGGCAACGGCTACCCGCGGCAGGACGGCTTCGACATCGTCGTGGCATCGGAGATCATGGCCATCTTCTGCCTGGCGGACTCCCTCGACGACCTCCGCGACAGGCTCGGTCGCATCGTCATCGGCTACACGCGCGACCGGCTGCCCGTTCGCGCCCGCGACCTGGACGCAGACGGGGCCATGACGGTGCTGCTGAGGGATGCGCTCGCCCCGAATCTCGTGCAGACCCTGGAGGGGACGCCAGCGTTCGTCCACGGAGGGCCGTTTGCGAACATCGCGCATGGGTCCAATTCCGTGCTGGCCACGCGCTCGGCAATGCGGCTGGCCGACTACGTCGTGACCGAGGCGGGCTTCGGCGCCGACCTCGGGGCGGAGAAGTTCGTCGACATCACCTGCCGCTCGTCGGGCCTGAGGCCGTCGGCGTCCGTGATCGTCGCGACCGTCCGGGCCTTGAAGTTCCACGGTGGCCAGACGCTTGATCGCCTGACCGAGGAGGACCTTGGCGCCCTGCGACGGGGCATCGACAATCTCGCTCGCCACGTGGGCAACGTGCGCGACCTGTTCGGGATCCCCTGCGTCGTGGGCCTGAACCGCTTCGACACCGACACCCCGGCGGAACTGGAGCTGCTGACGCGGTGCGGCTCGGAGATCGGGGTCGACGTCGTGCTCGCAACGCACTGGGCGGACGGCGGGGCGGGAGCCGTCGACCTGGCCAGGGCCGTCGTGAGGCTGGCCGACCAGCCATCGGCCATGAGCTTCGTGTACCCGGACGATGCCCCTCTGTGGGACAAGGCCACGGCCGTGGCGACCCGGGTCTACGGGGCCAGCGAGGTCACCGCCGATGCAAAGGTGCGTGCCCGTCTCGTCGAACTCGAGGAGGAGGGCTACGGGCACTTCCCCGTCTGCATCGCCAAGACCCAGTACTCCTTTTCGACCAACCCCGCACTGCGCGGTGCGCCCAGCGGGCACGCGCTCAACATCCGCGAGGTCCGGCTGGCCGCTGGCGCGGGCTTCGTCGTCCTCGTCTGCGGCGACGTCATGACCATGCCGGGGCTGCCGGCGCACCCAGCCAGTGAGCGAATCACCCTCGTTGACGGCAGGGTCGTCGGACTGTTCTGATGGAGCTGCCATGGGCGTGACGACGAGCAGGCGATCGGTCGTCCGCATCGCGGAGGGAAGCGCCTCGATGCGTTCGGATGCGGTCGCCGTAGAGGCGCCCTTGGCGATCACCGTCGACGGGGTTCCCATGGTCACGACGATGCGGACTCCTGGCCACGACCTGGAGCTGGCGGCTGGGTGGCTCGTGAATGAGTCGGCCGTGCGGGCCGCGCAGGACATTGCCACGCTGACCGCGGTGCACGCACGCGACGAACGCGAGGTCGACACGGTGCGGGCCGCCCTGCGGCCTGGCGTTGAGGCGCCGACGCCGCGCGCCTTCGTGACGACGGGTGCCTGCGGGGTATGCAGCGCGGAGTCGTTCAGCCCGCTGAGGGTCGTCGGTGGTCCGCCGCACTCCCCCGGGTGGCGCCTGCCTCGGTCGTCCGTGCAGGCGCTGGTGGCCGGCATGCGTGCTGGCCAGCGCATGTTCGAGCAGACCGGCTCCCTGCATGCCGCGGCCATCGCGGACCCGACCGGGACGGTGCTGTGGGTGCGCGAGGACGTGGGGCGCCACAATGCCGTCGACAAGGCGGTTGGCGCGGCCCTGCTCGACGGACGACTGCCCCTCACGGACTGCACCTTGGTCGTAAGCGGGCGGGTGGCGTACGAGATCGTGCACAAGGCCGTGACCGCAGGGGTCGCGGCGATCGTCGCCGTGTCGGGGCCGACCAGCCTGGCGATCGACCTGGCGGAGCGGCACGGGCTGGTGCTGGTGTGCTTCGCCCGCGAGGGCCGGCTCACTGTCTACGCGGGGGCGGACCGCGTCGGGGTCGAGCCATGACTGCCGCGAGTGGCGACTGGAGCCCCGAGCGTGCGGCGAGTGCGCTGGGACGCAGCGAGGAACCCGGCTCGATGCTCATGGCCTTCCAGGAGATCCAGGCCGAGTTCGGCTACGTGCCCGACGGGGCGATCGCGGCGGTGGCCGAGGCGCTGAACGTGAGCCGGGCGGATGCCTACGGCGTGCTCACCTTCTACTCCGACCTCCGCACGCAGCCGCCCCGGCCGGTGTCCGTACGGATCTGCATGGGCGAGGCCTGCCAGGCGGTCGGGGCGCGCGACCTGCTCGCCGCGGTCCAGGGCCTCGACTCGGCGCGCTGCGAGGTGGCCCACGTCTACTGCGTGGGCAACTGCGCCCTGGGCCCTTCTGCCGTCGTCGATGGCAGGTTGATCGGACGGGCGAGCGCCGAGACCGTGCACCGGCTGGCCGGGGGGCCGTCGTGACGACCCTGTACGTGCCGCGTGACAGTGCCGCCCGGTCCGTTGGTGCCGACGAGGTGGCCGGCCGCCTGGCCGGCCTGCTCCCCGATGCGACCATCGTGCGCACCGGCAGTCGAGGGGCCTTGTGGCTCGAACCGCTGGTCGAGGTGGACACGCCCGGCGGCCGGCTCGGCTACGGGCCGGTGACTCCCCAGGATGCGGAGTCGGTGGCCGCGGCCATCTCCGCGGGCACCGGTCACGCGCTGGAGCTTGGCCTGGTCGACGACCTGCCCTGGCTGGCCGACCAGCACCGGCTGCTGTTCGCCCGGTCCGGCCTGGCCGATCCCCTGGACGCCGACGCCTACATCGCACTGGGCGGCCTGCGCGCACTGCGGGCGGCCGTGGCCATGGATCCGTTGGCGGTGGTCGCGGCGGTCGAGGCGTCCGGGCTGCGCGGGCGCGGGGGCGCAGGCTTCCCGGCCGGGATCAAGTGGCGCACGGTCGCGGCTGCCGAGGCGGACCGCAAGTACGTGTGCATCAACGCCGACGAGGGCGACAGCGGGACCTTCGCCGACCGCCTGCTGATGGAGGGCGACCCGTTCACCCTCATCGAGGGGGCCGCGGTCGCCGGGCTCGCGGTCGGCGCGACGCAGGGCTACGCGTACATCCGATCGGAGTATCCCGATGCGGTGGCCACCATGCGCGATGCCGTGGCCGAAGCCCGGCACCGCGGCTGGCTCGGGCCTTCCGTCCTGGGCGGCGGCCGGGGCTTCGACCTAGCGGTGCGGGTGGGCGCCGGCTCGTATGTCTGCGGCGAGGAGACCGCGATGCTGGAGAGCCTGGAGGGCCGGCGCGGCATGGTGCGCGCCAAGCCGCCGATCCCGGCCCTGGCCGGGCTGCACGGCCGGCCGACCCTCGTGCACAACGTCCTGACCCTAGCGTCGGTCGTGTCGATCCTCGGAGACGGCGCCGACGCGTACGCCGCCCTGGGCCGCGACCGCTCGCGCGGCACCCAGGTCTTCCAGTTGGCCGGCAACATCGCCCGCGGCGGCATCGTCGAGCTGCCCTTCGGGCCCACCCTGCGGGAGCTGGTCGAGGGTTACGGCGGCGGCACCCGGTCCGGGCGCCCGGTCCGGGCGGTGCAGCTGGGCGGGCCCCTCGGCGCTTACCTGCCGGCGTCACGCCTCGACGTGGCGATGGACTACGAGTCGGTCTCGGAGGCGGGCGGCATGCTCGGCCACGGCGGCATCGTCGTGTTCGACGATACTGTCGACATGGCCGAGCAGGCACGGTTCGCGATGGAGTTCTGCGCGGAGGAATCCTGCGGCAAGTGCACGCCGTGCCGCATCGGCGCCGTGCGTGGGGTCGAAGTGGTCGACCGCCTGCGTGCGGGCGGCGACCCTGACGGCGACCGGGAGGTCCTGCTGGACCTGTGCGAGGTGATGCGCGACGGCTCGCTGTGCGCCATGGGCGGCCTGACCCCCCAGCCCGTGCTCAGCGCGCTGGAGCACTTCGGCGAGGACTTCATCCCCCGCACGGCGGTGGGCGCATGACCGCCCTGGACGATCGCGACCTGGGCACTCCGGCCAGCGGCGCGCAGCGCACGGTCGCCCTGAGCGTGGACGGCATCACGGTGGAGGTGCCGGCCGGCACGTCCGTCATGCGCGCGGCCGCGCTGGCTGGCCTGCCGGTGCCAAAGCTGTGCGCGACCGATTCCCTCGAGGCGTTCGGGTCGTGCCGGCTGTGCCTGGTCGAGGTGGACGGGCGCAAGGGGACGCCGGCGTCGTGCACCACCCCGTGCGAGGACGGCATGGCGGTGCGGACGCAGACCCCACGGCTGGAGCGGCTGCGGCGGTCGGTCATGGAGCTGTACATCTCCGACCATCCGCTGGACTGCCTGACCTGCCCGGCCAACGGGGACTGCGAGCTGCAGGACATGGCCGGCGTGGTGGGACTTCGCGAGGTGCGATACGCGCCGGGCGCGAACCACCTCGACGCGCCGACCGACGGCAGCAACCCGTACTTCTCCTTCGATGCCAGCAAGTGCATCGCGTGCAGCCGCTGCGTGCGGGCGTGCGGTGAGGTGCAGGGCACCTTCGCCCTGACGATCTCGGGGCGAGGCTTCGACTCCAAGGTCAGCGCCGGGGCCGACGTGCCGTTCCTGGAGAGCGAGTGCGTGTCGTGCGGTGCCTGCGTGCAGGCCTGCCCGACGTCGACGCTGCAGGAGAAGTCGGTCATCGAGCTGGGCATCCCGACCCGCCAGGTGCGCACGACATGCGCCTACTGCGGCGTGGGCTGCTCGTTCGTCGCCGAGCTGCGGGGCAACGAGCTTGTCCGCATGGTGCCCGACAAGGCAGGCGGGGCCAACGCCGGGCATTCCTGCGTCAAGGGCCGGTTCGCGTGGGGATACGCCAGCCACCCGGACCGGGTGCTGGCGCCCTTGGTGCGCGAGTCGATCGACGAGGAGTGGCGGGAGGCGACCTGGGACGAGGCGATCGCGTTCGCGGCCCGCCGGCTGCGCCAGATCCAGGCCGAGCACGGGGTCGACTCCATCGGCGGCATCACGTCCTCGCGCTGCACCAACGAGGAGGTCTTCGTCGTCCAGAAGATGATCCGCGCGGCGTTCGGCACCAACAACGTGGACACCTGCGCCCGGGTCTGCCACTCCCCCACCGGGTACGGCCTCAAGCAGGCCTTCGGGACATCGGCCGGCACCCAGGACTTCGCGTCCGTCGATGACGCCGACCTCGTCATGGTGATCGGCGCCAACCCGACCGACGCGCACCCGGTCTTCGCTTCGCGGCTCAAGCGCCGACTCCGCCAGGGGGGCCAGCTGGTCGTCATCGACCCACGACGGATCGACCTGGTCCGCATGCCCCACGTGCGGGCCGAGCACCACCTGCAACTGCGCCCCGGCACGAACGTCGCCGTGGTGAACGCCATCAGCCACGTCGTCGTCGCCGAGCACCTGGTCGACCGAGCGTTCGTGGCCGACCGGTGCGACCCGACGTCGTTCGGCGCCTGGGAGGAGTTCATCCGGCTGCCGGAGAACAGTCCGGAGGCCCTCGAGGCCGAGACCGGTGTCCCGGCGACCCAGATCCGGGCCGCCGCCCGCGCCTACGCTGCCGCCCCGAACGCCGCGATCTACTACGGCCTCGGAGTCACCGAGCACAGCCAGGGCTCGACCATGGTGATGGCCATCGCCAACCTGGCCATGGTCACCGGCAACATCGGCCGCCCCGGAGTCGGCGTCAACCCACTGCGCGGGCAGAACAACGTGCAGGGGGCCTGCGACATGGGCTCCTTCCCGCACGAGCTGTCCGGCTACCGGCACGTGTCCGACGACTCCGTGCGCAGCCTGTTCGAGGATGCCTGGGGCGCGCCGATGCGGGCCGAGCCCGGGCTGCGCATCCCCAACATGCTCGACTCCGCCACCACCGGCGCCTTCCGCGCGCTGTTCATCCAGGGTGAGGACATCGCGCAATCGGACCCGAACACCCAGCACGTCGAGGCAGCGCTTCGGGCGATGGACCTGGTCATCGTCCAGGACCTCTTCCTGAACCAGACCGCGCGTTTCGCCCATGTGTTCCTGCCCGGCACGTCCTTCCTGGAGAAGGACGGCACCTTCACCAACGCCGAGCGGCGGATCAACCGGGTGCGGCCCGTCATGCCCAGCCGGACCGGGAGGACCGAGTGGGAGGTGGCCTGTGCCCTGGCGACCGCCATGGGCTACCCGATGGGCTACGCCAGCGGTGCGGAGATCATGGACGAGATCGCCCGGCTCACGCCGACCTTCGCGGGCGTGTCCTTCGACCTCCTGGACCGGGTGGGCAGCGTCCAGTGGCCGTGCAACGCCGAGGCGCCCGTGGGGACGCCGATCATGCACGCCGAGGCGTTCACGCGCGGCCTCGGCAACTTCGTCACGACCCCGTACGTCCCGACCGACGAGCGCACCACCCGCCGCTATCCACTCCTGCTGACCACCGGCCGGGTGCTGACCCAGTACAACGTCGGGGCGCAGACCCGACGCACGGCCAACACCACATGGCACGCCGAAGACGTGCTGGACATGCACGAGGCCGACGCCCTGGTGCGCGGCATCGCCGACGGGTCGTGGGTCGAGATCAGCAGCCGGGTCGGCGCCACCGTGCTGCGCGCCCGCATCAGCGACGACGTCCCGGCCGGGGTCCTCTACACCACCTTCCACTACCCGGTCAGCGGTGCCAACGTCGTGACGACCGACAACTCCGACTGGGCCACCAACTGCCCCGAGTACAAGGTCACCGCCGTCGAGGTGGCGCCCCGCAGCGTTGCCGGTGCGCTCTCATGACGACCGACACGGCCGCACCTCACCCTCGACTGGCGAAGATGGCAAACCAGATCGCCGCGAGCGTCCCCGACCCGGCCCGCAGCGACGAGCAGACAGCCGCACATCTGCGCACCTTCTGGACCCCGCAGATGATCGCGGACCTCCGCCTGGCCGCCGGCTCCGACCCGGAGGGGCTGCGCAACGACGTCCACCGCGCCCTGGCCCTGCTGCGCCAGGCCTGACGCCTGGCCCGCGCTCGCCGGTGGAGGCTAGAGCGGGAGCAGGACGGTGCCGCGGGCGACGAGGTCGGCCGGGCCATTGAGGAGCATCGCGCCCTCTGCCGTCTCGGTGATCCGCAGGGTTCCGCCCGGCACCTCCACTACCCACGTGGACTCACCTTCGAGCCCGGGCTCGAACTGGCGTCGGGCCGCCCAGGCGACCGCGCAGGCCCCTGTGCCGCACGAGAGCGTCTCACCGACACCACGCTCGTGCACGCGCATGGCGACATGCCGGTCTGCGCGCAGCACCGCGAACTCCACGTTCACGCCGTCCGGGAACAGGCCCCCCGGAGTGACATCCGGGGCCTGGCGCAGGTCTCCCGCATCGTCCAGGGAATCGACGAAGGCCACCGCGTGGGGATTGGGGACGAGAACGCCGGTGGCCGACCAGGTTCGGTCGCCGACCGCGACGATCGGCAGGGCGCGCATGCGTGTCGTCGTCGCCTTGCCCATGTCGATGGTGATGGAGCGGTCGGACTCAATCGTGACGCTTCGCAGGCCGCCACGTGTCGCGATGACCGTCTCGTTGTCGGTGGTCAGCCCGGTCGCGGCGAGGTACCGGACGAAGACCCGGGCGCCGTTGCCGCACATCTCCGCCGTGCTGCCATCGGCGTTGCGGTGGTCCATGAAGTACTCAGCCACTGGCGCGAACTCGGCGAACTCGGGCTCGTGCTCCGTGCGCACCACTCGCAGCACGCCATCCGCGCCGATCCCCTTGCGCCGGTCGCACAGCCAGCGCACCTGCTCTGGCGTGAGATCGAGGCGACCGTCGACGTCGGGCAGGACAACGAAGTCGTTGCCGGTGCCGTGCCCCTTCACGAAGGGCAGTTCATTCAGTCGCGCCACGCGTTGCTCCTATGTCAAGCAGCGATCGCGAATGTGTTCGCGGTCGTGCTGGTCGTCGGGGCGATGAGGGTCTTGAACACGCGTCGGGCGACCTTCCGCTTGAGGGCTCGTAGTGCGTCCATTGTGGTGTCTCCCTGC
>JAUXRN010000110.1 GCA_030681835.1 Actinomycetota bacterium | reverse complement strand
CGCGATGTCGTCCAGGGCGTCGTCCCAGGTGTCGACCGGTGGGTAGTTCGACACCGTCTCGCGGACCCGCAGCCCGTAGTGCTCTGGCCGGTCGTCGCCCACGGCAGTGGCGGCCGGGCCTCGCTTGGCGGCGGTGCGGTCGGGGGATGTCATCGTCGTGGCCTCTCGGTGAGTGCGGGGTCTAGGAGAGCGGCGGATCCTGCGCCGCCATCACGAACGCCTTCTCGTGCAGCACGAGGGCAGGCTGGACGATCAGGCCGGCCAGCAGGGCGATCCATACCGGCCCGCCCAGCGCCGTGACGAGGGCCGCCAAGGCTCCGACGACAGCCAGGCCGACCGAGCCGCCCCAGAAGATCGCCCGGTACCGGCCGTGAGTGATGGCATGGGCTGCGACCGCGGCGTTGCGCGTCGGATGCTTTCCCCCGAACTCCACCGCAGTGATGAGCAGGTGTGCCACGACGCCGGCGATGAGTGCCCAGCTCAGCCAGGCCATCGTGCCCTCGGCGGGCGGGATGAACGCACCCAGCACGAGCAGCGCGCCTGCTCCCACCATCGCGGCCTGCGCCTGCAGGTGCCAGAACAGCACCGGTGACTGCCACAGGTCGCGCCCCTCGGCCTGGCCGAACAGGAAGGCCGTGTAGCCCGCGACCATGACCGCTGCCGGGATCGCCGGCCATGCGAGCCAGTCGATGGCGGCCGTGTAGTCGGCGAGGTCCAGCAGGTCGGCCGCGCCGGCCAGGAACCACAGGCCGCCGACGGCGGCACCGATGGTCAGGAAGATGCCGCCGAGGGCGAGCCAGGACCGCCGGTTGATCTTCCTCGGATCCAGGAGGAACAGGAACCGATCGGGCCGCTTGAGGTCCCAGACCAGCAGGACCGCGGTCAGCAGCAGGAAGACCTCGGTGACCAACGGGGCCACCGTGGTGATCAGCGTGCTGCGGTCCGTGGTGAGCAGGATGACGAGCGCCCCGAGCAGGAGCGCCCCCGCGGCGATGGACTTGGTCCACAGATAGGTCCAGACCTTCCAGCCCCACGGCCGCGGGTGCGCGGTGTTGAGGGTCAGCCGGGCATTCGAGACCGGGTCGCCGGGCAGTTCTGCCGCGGTCTCCAGCCGAAGCGGGTCGGCGTCCGCCCACAGGTAGGTGCCGTCCACGGGGGCGGCCAGCGGATCGAGGACGGTGGAGTCGGCGCCGACGTAGTACACGTTCGGGCGCGTTCCCTGCTCCGGCGTGCGCACGTTCACCGGCGTGATGCTCAGGAACTTGCTGATCCCGCTGGTGGGATCCTCGATATCGCCCATCCAGATCGACTGGGTCGGGCACACCTGGACGCAGGCGGGTTCGAGACCCGCATCGATGCGGTGCGCGCAGAAGTTGCACTTGGCCGCGGTGTGGGTCTCCTCATCGATGTAGATGGCGTCGTAGGGGCAGGCCTGCATGCACATCTTGCAGCCGATGCATCGCTCGTTGTCGAAGTCGACGATGCCGTCCTCGCGGATGAACAGCGCCTGGGTCGGGCACGCCGTGACGCAGGGGGCGTCGGTGCAGTGATTGCACCGCATGACCCCCATCTCCCGCGTGGTGTTGGGGTACTCCCCCTTGTCGACGTACTTCACCCAGGTGCGGAACTGTCCGACGGGGATGTCGTGCTCGGTCTTGCAGGCGACGGTGCAGGCGTGGCAGCCGATGCAGGTCCGTTGGTCGATCGCGAAGCCGTAGCGCACTAGCGGTCACTTCTTCCGGATGTAGAAGCGGAGGACGTCGCCCTCCTGGGACGACTCCACGAGCTCGTTGCCGGTCTGGCTTGCCCATGCTGGGATGTCGGATCGAGCACCGCCGTCGGTTGCCTCGATGAGCATGACCTGGCCCGGCTGCAGTTCCTTGGCTGCCTTGGCGGTCATGAGGACGGGCATCGGGCACTTCTGGCCCTTGGCATCGACGGTCTTGGCAACGTCCACGGTCACTCCTCCGAATCGGTTCGACGCCTAGATGAACAGGCTGATCTGGGACTTCGACATGCGAGCGAGGGCGGTTGCGGCCCCGGCGGGCTCGCCGAGGCCCGGGCGCATCTGCTCGGGCTTGATGCCCAGTAGCTCCATGGTCATCAGGCACGGCCACATGTTCACGCCGAGGTCCTGGGAGATCTCGAACAGCTCCTCCGGGGGCATGAGGTTGTTCTTGGCGGCGACCTTGCGCATCATCCAGCGCCCCATGCCGCCCATGTTCATCTTGGACAGCTTGGCCTTCTGGAAACCGGGCGGGTTCTTCATCGCGAGCATCTTCGTCATCGCGTCGTAGCCGGTGACGCGCACCTCATCCTTGACCAGCGGGAAGAGGCCCCAGAAGGTGTAGAAGATCGTGACGTCCATGCCATTGGCGGCCGCGGTGGACCCCAGGATCATGGTCGGCCACAGTTTGTCGAGATCCCCGCTGAAAGCGATGATGGTCATCATCTCGGGGTCTCTTGCTTGGTCTTCCTCGCTCATGGACCACACCCTTCTCTCGCGCCTGCGCTGACGGTAGGGGGCTGCTGTGCCGGTAGCAAGTCATTTGGCCGAAAACCTGTACATAACCAGAAACTAACATTAGCGTCTGCGCATATGCCGATCCGAGCATGGAGCCCCTCGGGCTGTAGGAGGTCCTGTGGAGCGCACGATCACGACCCAAGATCTGTACCGGGAGATCGCCGCCGGCGAGGTGCCGATGCTCCTCGACGTGCGCAACCAGGACGAGTTCGCCGCCTGGCAGGTCGAGGGCACGCAACCGGTGATGACCCGGAACCTGCCGATCTGGATGGCGGTCGAGCAGATCGAGGACCTCGCCCGGGAGATCCCCGACGGGACCGTGGTGGTCTGCGCCCACGGCAACGGCAGCGACCTCCTGCTGGACATGCTGGCCGACGAGGGCAAGGTGGTCCGGAACCTCGAGGGCGGCACGGCCGCCTGGGCGGCTCTTCTCATCCCGAAGGCCCTCCCGGGATTGCCTACCGGAATGGTGGGGTGGCAGGTGCAGCGACCAGCCAAGGCCTGCCTGTCCTACGTCATCGGCGTTCCCGGCAAGTCGGCCATCGTGGTCGACCCTGCGCGCTTCCCCGATCCGTACGTCGAGCTGGCGGCAGCCGAGGGCATGACCATCACCCACGTCATCGACACCCACGTGCACGCCGACCACATCACCGGGGGTCCAGAGCTAGCCGAGATGACGGGCGCCACGTACCACGTACCCATCGAGGACACCGGCAAGGCGCCGACCCCGTTCGCCAACACGCCGTTGCCCGACGGCTCCGACATCGACCTTGGGGATGCGTCCGTGCGGATCCTGTCGATCAAGATGCCCGGTCACACCCCCGGCTCGACGTGCATCAACCTCCCCGGCAGCTTCCTGCTGACCGGCGACACCGTGTTCGTGCGCGGCGTCGGGCGACCAGACCTCACCGGCAAGGCCGAGGAACTCGCCAAGGAACTGTTCCACACCGTCCATGATCGGCTCCGGCCGCTCGACCCGGCGACGATGGTGCTGCCGGCCCACTGGTCGTTCGACAACGAGATCGGGGAGGACGGCCTGGTGCGGACCGACCTGGCGACGGTGTTCACCTCCACCCTCCTCAGCGAGGACGACATGGTGCGTTTCGTCGAGGAGGTCGTCACGTCCCTGCCGAGCGCTCCTGATACCTACGACACGATCCGCCTGGTGAACTCCGGTCGTCAGGTGAGGTCAGCCGACGAGATCGAGTTCCTCGAGATCGGCAAGAACCAGTGCGCCGCTTCGACGACCACGTGACCTAGGCTCGGGGTCCGAGCAACGACAAGGGGACCGATGGACCGCCAGACGTCAGTCGAGTTGCACGAGCTCCATGCCCGGATCTGCAAGGCCATCGCCGACCCCAAGCGGCTGATGATCATCACTGAGCTGCGGTCCGGGCCCATGACCGTCGGCGAGCTGTCCGAGGCCCTGGAGATGAGCCAGTCGAACACCAGCCAGCATCTCGCGGTTCTTCGCGAGCGAGGCGTGGTGCTCGCGACCAAGGAGGGCCTCAACGTCTACTACGAGCTCTCCAGCAAGAAGGTCGTCAAGGCGATCGACCTGCTGCGTGAGTTCATGGTCGAGCAGATCGGCGACCAGAGCCGCCTGGGCCGTGCCGCCAGCCGGGCTCCCGCCGCGTCGGGCGTCCGTCGCTAGCGACCTCGCCCAGATCGACCCACGATCCCACAACCCGGAGGCACAATGACCTACGCCCTCACCGCCACCGTCGACCGACCGTTCGATGATGTCATCGCCGACGTGCGCGCGGCGCTGTCCGAACAGGGTTTCGGCATCATCACCGAGATCGACATGAGTGAGACGCTGCGCACGAAGATCGGGGTCGAGATCGACCGCCAGGTGATCCTCGGCGCCTGCAGCCCCTCCCACGCCCATCGAGCCCTCCAGGCCGACCCGTCCGTCGGGTTGCTGCTTCCCTGCAACGTCGTCGTCCGCTCGACCGATGGCGGGACCGTCGTGGAGATGATCGATCCGCAGACGATGGTGGCGCTCACCGGGCGACCGGCCATGCAGGAGGTCGCTGACGACGTGGGGGCCCGCCTCGGCGCGGCGCTGACTGCCGTCTCCACGCGTTAGAACT
Source organism: Actinomycetota bacterium (assembly GCA_030681835.1). Lineage (GTDB taxonomy): Bacteria > Actinomycetota > Actinomycetes > S36-B12 > S36-B12 > UBA10649. The sequence continues at coordinate 2,247 of JAUXRN010000110.1, read as the reverse complement.
CACCCCGACACGCGACGGGATCAGCCTCTGGACGCCTCAACCGCCTCAGGATGGGACCGTGCCCGATGACACCGCCCTCGAGGCTCACGCGAACGGCGAGCTGAAGAGCCACAGGTACGAGCACTTCATGTCCGCACTGTCGACCCTGTTGATCGTCAACCTGATCCTCACCGTGATCTTCGTGCTGCACTTCCTGGTCCGGTTGAAGCCCGTTCGCTCGAAGTCCACCTACTTCTTCGGCGAGTTCGGCTGGGCCGACCTCCTCGCCATGGTGACCGCGAAGGACCCCGACGGCCGGCGAACGCTCGAACAATGGAAGCAGATCACCGACGACAAGGAGCCTCGATGACAGGCAAGTTCGCCCATACGCAGGACCTGCTCCGTCAGCGCACCAGGGCCAAGCGAGCCATGCCCGTCTGGCTTGGCCTGGCCATCGTGTGGGGCGTGGTCGTCGGCTGGATCATCTGGGGCCTGGTCCGGCTGGACAGTGCTGGACTGGCCTGGGCGATCTACCTGGTCCCGCTCGCGGTCCTGGCCGGCATGGCGCTGGCGACCTACGCCCGGATCCGCCGGATCGACCACGAACTCCGCCGGGTCGCCCGCGAGGGAGGGGCCTAGCCAGCAGTCCCGGGTCCCTCGTCATGGTGTTCCCCGCCGGTCATCCGACCCGCGTGCGCCCGGGCATCCGGGTCCTTGCGCACCTTCAGCCACGATGCCACGGTCACGATCACGAGCACGATGACGATGAACACCAGGCTCTGGACGGTCGAGATGTGCGGGATCGAGGGGTTGACCTCGTGCAGGTAGGTCAGCACCAGCTTGACGCCGATGAAGACGAGGATCACCGCGAGGCCGGTCGAGAGGTAGACCAGCTTGTCGAGAAGTCCCTTGAGCAGAAAGTACAGGGCCCGCAGGCCGAGCAGGGCAAATGCGTTCGCCGCGAACACGAGGTACGGGATCTGGGTCACCCCGAAGGTCGCCGGAATCGAGTCGAGCGCGAAGAGCAGGTCGGTTGACCCGATGGCGATCATGACGAGCAGAAGTGGAGTGGCCACCTTCTTGCCGTCGATCCGGGTGAACATCCGCGTCCCGTCGTACTGATCGGTGAACGCGAAGCGCTTGCGGGCCATGCGGACGACCGCGTTGTCCTTGGGTTCGGGATCCTCGTTCCTGTGCCGGGCCAGCTGGATCCCGGTCCAGATGAGGATCGCTCCGAAGACGACGAAGGTGAACGAGAAGGCGGCCAGGGCCGCGGCCCCGACAGCGATGAAGATGGCGCGCAGGATGAGAGCGAGCACGACTCCGACCAGGAGCACGCGCTGGTGCAGGTCCGTGGGAACGGCGAACTGGGCCAGGATGATGATGAAGACGAACAGGTTGTCGACGCTGAGCGACTTCTCGACCAGGTAGGCCGCGAAGTACTGGGTACCGATGTCGCCCCCCTGCCAGGCCCACATCGCGATGCCGAAGGCCACGGCGACGCCGATATAGAACAGGGACCAGCCGAGGGCCTCCTTGAACTTCACCTCGTGCGGCTTGCGGCTCACCGTGAGGAAGTCCATGAGGATGAGTGCGATGATTCCTGCGATGGTGATCGCCCAGAGGGCGAACGTCACCTCCACTGTCAGTCCGTCCCCTCGTTCGTCTCCTGCGATCTGGTCTTGACCACACTAACCACAGCCGTGATTGCCAGCACGCCGACGATCACCACGAGCGACAGCCACGTCGGGACGACCGGCACGGGCAGCGACGTCGTGGCGTGCAGGGCCTCGAGGACGAGCTTGACCCCGATGAACGCAAGGATCACGGCGAGTCCCTTGTTGAGGTATTCCAGCCGCCCCAGCAGCCCGTTCAGCAGGAAGTAGAGCTGCCGCAGGCCCATCAGCGCGAACGCGTTGACCGTGAAGACGAGGAAAGCCTCGCTCGTGATGCCGAAGACCGCCGGGATGCTGTCGACGGCGAAGAGCAGGTCCGTGGTGCCGATGGCGAGGATGACCAGGGCCATTGGAGTGAGCGCTCGCCGGCCGGCGATCTTCGTCGTCATCCGGTGCCCGTCGTAATGCGGGGACGTCGGGAAGCGGGTGCCAACCCAGCGGACGAGGCCGTTGCCGTTCGGGTCGGGCTGCGCGTCGTGGGCCGTCCAGACCTTCCAGGCGGTGAAGAGCAGGAAGGCGCCGAATACGTAGAAGGTGGCCTCGAACCGCGCGATCAGCTCGGCTCCGACCAGGATCATGATGCCGCGCAGCA
>JAUXRN010000225.1 GCA_030681835.1 Actinomycetota bacterium | reverse complement strand
CCCGCGTCGCCCCGCGTCGCCCCGCGTCGCCCCGCGTCGCCCCGCGTCGCCCCGCGTCGCCCCGTCGCCGACCTGTTCGAATCGTCACGTGGAGATCGGCCGAATGGATCTGGCAGTGACTGCGCCCTCTGACGAACGGGTCCGGAGCAGGCAGCCCGGAGCAGGCAGCCCCAGCGGACAGCCCTCAGCCGACAGCCCTCAGCGGACAGCCCGGGGCGGGCTTCACCCACCTGCCACCCACAGCTCCGTTGCCCCTCCGTGTGCGTGCGGTGCGGGGGACTGCGTCACACCCCTTCGCTACAACTTGGCGCATGCTCGATGAACGAATCACCTCGCTCGGTCGTCCCAAGCAGCGCGCCTGCCTCTGGTGTCGAACCGTGTTCGCGCTGCGCTCCGGCCCGGGCCGGAAGAAGATCTACTGCAAGGTCAGCTGCCGTCAGCGTGCGTACGAACGTCGTCGTGGCCTCGGCGTGTTTCCTCCGCCGGAGCGACTCATCATGCGGCCAGGAGGCCCACTCTCGCATCTCCCCAACCGCTTCACCCGGTACGAAGCCGGCGGAATGACGGTCAACTTCGCTCGCAAGGTGCACGCGCTACGACCAGCCGGCTACGCCGAGGCCGGCGAGAAGCGCGCCACGCTGTGCGGCCTCAAACGGCGTCCCAACAGCCGGCTGTTCAACGAGGGTCCGGTCGAGCACACCTGTGCGACCTGCCTGCGAATCGCCAAGATGCGTCCCCCGGCTCGCCGCCCGTTCCCCTCCAGCGACCTCGCCGCGTACCGCGCCCAACTCGATGCCGTCGGCATGCAACTGGCCGAGTACGGCATCAACCACCCACTCGTCCGGCCCGACGTGAGTGCCCGCCTGCTCTTCGAACTGTTGGCAGCCGCATAGCGGGCCCGCGCCCGAATCGACCAACGTGCGCGACCCGGCGCCCCGTAGGCTTCCTCCTCGTGTCTGAACGCATCACCGCCGCCGACGTGGCCAAGGTCGCCCGGCTCGCCCGGCTCGACGTCACCCCTGAGCAGATCGACCGCATGACGTCCCAACTGGACGGCATGCTCGAGCACTTCGCCGACATCGATGCCCTCGACCTCTCCGACGTCACCCCGATGACCCAGCCGTACCCGCTGGTCAACGTGTTCCGACCGGATGTCGTCCGGCCCGGCCTCGACCGGGCTGAAGTGCTCGCCGCTGCCCCGGCCGCCGAGGACGGGCGATTCCGCGTCCCGCCGATCATCGGGCTGGAGGGCTGATGTCGCCGCAGCGCACCGCTTCCGAGATCGCCACCGCCGTTCGTTCCGGCACGACGAAGGCCACGGCTGTCGTCGAGCAGCACCTCGCCGCCATCGCCGCGCGCGAGCCCGAGATCCACGCCTTCAACCTGGTGCTGGCCGAGCAGGCCCGCGAGC
>JAUXRN010000208.1 GCA_030681835.1 Actinomycetota bacterium | reverse complement strand
GTCCCACTCGATCGAATCCCGGGCCGGGCTGGCAGCGATGGCCGCGAGGACGTCCGTGCCGATCCGGCCGCCGGTAAGCACGACCGACGCCGTCCCCGTGGCGGCCTGCGCCTGCACCACGGTCGAGATGAGCCGGCCCGCCACTGCCTCGGCCAGCACCTGGTGATCGGGATGCCGGTTGACGTCGATGCGGGTCATGCGTCCGCCACCAGGCCCAGCACCTCGCCGTAGACCTCGTCCGGGTCCAGTCGGCGCAACTCCTCGCTGAGCAGGTCGGCGAGGTCGCGTCGATGGAGTGCGATGCGCGACTCAGGTGCCCCGGGACGCGACAGCACCGCGGTTGCCCCGTCGGAACGACTGATGGAGATGTCGCCGCCGACGGTGGACAGGTGCACCTCGGTGATGCCGGGCCCGTCACTCACCTGCTGCTCGATGGGGACCTTGAGGAAGTGATGCAGCCACAGCGTGAGGAGCAGCGCACTCGCGTTTCCCTCCTCCGAGCTGACATGGCCGCCGGTCACCTTGCCCACGGGCTGGTCGAACAGGGACGCCAGGGCGGAGCGCCACGGGGTGATCCGGGTCCAGGTGAGGTCCGTGTCGCCCGGTCGGTAGCCCTTCTTGCGGTGGGCGAGGGCGCGGATGGGGTCCTCGCAGCCGGCGGCGTCGGTGATCCGGCGCTGGGCATGCCGGCCGATCGGGTCGTCGGCCGGGACATCCGGGGGATCCTCGGGCCAGAACGCGACCACGGGGGTGTCGCTGAGCAGCAACGGCACGGCGACGGAGTTGGCGTGCTCGGCGAGCAGGCCGCGCAGCCGCAGGACGGCGACCTCACCCGGTCCATCGTCGCCGCCGACAGAGATGTCCGCGTCGAGTCGAGTCTCCTGGCGGCCCGGTCTCGGGATGAGGGTGACGATGCGCATGGGGTGCTGTCGCGCGGCGCCCACGGCGGCCGCGGTCGCATCGGCCTGTGCCTCCTCGTCGGACAGGATGAGCAGCGTCAGCACCATTCCGGTCGCGGACGAGCCCATGCGATGCCGCTCGGCGGCGATGGCTGCGGCCACCGCCCCGCCGCTGGTGTCCTCCAACCGGATCATGGCCGCCTCCAGGTATGCCCGTCGCGGGCGATCATGTCGTAGGACGAGTGGGGGCCCCAGCCACCGGACACGTACTGCTCGGGCTTGCCGCTGGCGGCCCAGTAGTCCAGGACCGGGTCGAGGATCTCCCAGCCGAGCTCGACTTCCTCGTGCCGCGGGAACAGCGGCGGGTCGCCGAGCAGTACGTCGAGGATGAGGCGCTCGTACGCCTCCGGGCTGGAGTCGACGAACGATTCGCCGTACTGGAAGTCCATGGTGACGTCGCGGACCTGGACCGACGTGGTGTTCGGCACCTTCGACCCGAACCGCACGGTGATCCCCTCGTCGGGCTGGATCCGGAACACGAAGGCGTTGTTGCTCAGTTCCTGCACGGCGGTCTTGGCGAAGGGCAGGTGCGGGGCCCGCTTGAAGACGACCGCCACCTCGGTGACCCGTCGACCGAGCCGCTTGCCCGTCCGCAGGTAGAATGGCACGCCGGCCCATCGCCTGTTCTCGACGTCGACGCGGATGGCGGCGTATGTCTCGGTGCTGCTCTCGGGCGAGATGCCGTCCTCCTCGAGGTACCCCTTGACCGGGATGCCGCCCTGCCAGCCGGACGCGTACTGACCACGGCTGGTGTGCTTGCCGAGCTCGCGGGGCAGGGTGACGGCCCTGAGCACCTTCTCCTTCTCCGCCCGGACGTCGTCCGCGGCAAAGGACAGCGGCTCCTCCATGGCGGTGAGGGCCAGCAGCTGCAGGAGGTGGTTCTGGATGACGTCCCGAGCGGCACCGATGCCGTCGTAGTACCCGGCTCGTCCGCCGATACCGATGTCCTCGGCCATGGTGATCTGCACGTTGTCGACGAAGTGGGCGTTCCACAGGGGCTCGAACATCGTGTTCGCGAAGCGCACCGCGAGGATGTTCTGGACGGTCTCCTTGCCGAGATAGTGGTCGATGCGGAACACCGATCCCGAGGCGAACACCTCGCCCACCACCCGGTTGAGCTCGACCGCGCTGGCAAGGTCATGCCCGAACGGCTTCTCGATGACCACCCGACGCCACGCCTCCGGCCGGTCCTCCGCCAATCCCGAGGTCTTGAGGTGCTCCAGCACGACGGGGAAGAGCCCGGGCGGGATGGACAGGTAGAACGCGTGGTTGCCGTTCGTCCCGCGGGACACGTCCAGCTCGCTGACGACTGCCTTCAGCCGCTGGTAGGCCTCGGGGTCGCCGAGGTCGCCCGCCACAAAGCGGATGCCCTCGGACAGCTGCTTCCACACCTCCTCGCGGAACGGGGTCCGCGAGTGCTCGCGGACCGAATCGTGCACGATCTGCGCGAAGTCCTGGTCGGCCCAGTCGCGCCGGGCGAAGCCGACGAGCCCGAAGCCGGGGGGGAGCAGCCCGCGGTTGGCGAGGTCGTAGATGGCCGGCATGACCTTCTTGCGGGACAGGTCGCCGGTGACCCCGAACAGGACCATGCCGCAGGGCCCGGCCACCCGGGGCAGTCGCTGGTCCAGCGGGCTGCGCAGCGGGTTCCCGAGAGGGGCGGCCTTGCGGTGCGGACTCACGTCAGGCTCCCTTGGCGGCGGCGCCGACCGTCGCGCGCAGTTGCTCCCATGAATCGATGAACTTCGTCACGCCCTCGTGCTCGAGGGTCGCGAACACGTCGGCGGCGTCAATGCCCAGTGCTGCGATGGACTCCCACACCGCGGCCGACGCGGCCTCCGTGCCCGAGATCGAGTCGGCCGGAACGGGGCCGCCGGCTGCCACAGCGTCGAGAGTCGCCTCAGGCATGGTGTTCACGCACCCGCGGGCGACGAGGTCGACGACGTACATGGTGGGGCTGTAGGCAGGATCCTTGACACCGGTCGACGCCCACAGGGGACGCTGGACCGTCGCGCCGCGCGCGGCCAGTGCCCGCCACCGGTCACCCGCGAGTCCTTGCTGGTGCGCGGCCCAGGCGAGGCGTGCGTTGGCGACGGCCGCCTTGCCCAGCAGGGCCTCGGCCGCGGGGCCGCCGACGGTCCTGAGCCGGTTGTCGACCTCGGTGTCGATGCGGCTGACGAAGAAGCTGGCGACCGAGTGGATGGTCGACAGGTCGTGCTCATTCGCGTCGGCGAGCTCGAGGCCGGCGGAATAGGCATCCACGACTTCTCGGTAGCGCTCAACTGAGAAGATCAGGGTGACGTTGACGCTGATGCCGGAGCCGATCACGGCCGTGATCGCCGGCAGCCCGGCCGGCGTGGCCGGGACCTTGATGAGGACGTTCGGCCGGTCGACCGTCGCCCACAGCTCCTTGGCCTGGGCGATGGTCGCGTCCGTGTCGTCGGCCAGGCGTGGGTCGACCTCGATGGACACCCGGCCGTCGACGCCGTTGCTCGATCGCCAGAGCGGCTCGAACACGTCGCAGGCCGCCCGCACGTCGTCGGTCGTGAGGACGCGGATGATGGCATCGACGTCCGCGCCCCCGGCGGAGAGCCCGGCCAGCTGGTCGGCGTAGGCGGCCGCCCCCGACGAGATCGCCTTGTCGAAGATCGTCGGGTTCGTCGTCACTCCGCGGATGCAGAGTTCATCGACGAGTCGGGCCAGATCCCCGGACTCGATCCGATGACGGTCGAGGTCATCGAGCCAGGCGGACACCCCCGCGTCCGTGAGGGCGACGAGCCGTGGGTTGGGTGCGCTGGTCATGGATCTCCTGTCGTCAGTCGCGTCCGGCCGAGAGCAGGCTCCTGCGCGCTGCGGCCACGATGCTCTCTGGGGTGATTCCGAACTCGCGATACAGCGTGGCGGCATCGGCGCTGGCGCCGAAATGGTCAAGCCCGATGGTCTCGCCCCGTTCCCCGATGTACTTCCACCAGCCCTGCGTGGCTCCGGCCTCGATGGAGACCCGCGCCCGCACAGAGGGGAGGAGGACCGAATCCCGGTAGGCGAGATCCTGCGCGTCGAACCATTCCAGGCACGGCATGGACACGACGCGCGTCCCGATGCCGTCGGCCTCCAAGGTGGCGGCGGCAGCGAGGGCGAGGGAGACCTCGGATCCCGTGGCCAGGAGCAGCACCTGAGGCTGGTCCGAGTCCGCGACGACGTAGGCGCCGCGGTCGACTCCGTCGCGCACCGTGTCGGCATCGGTGGGTGCCGTCGGGACGTTCTGGCGGGTGAGCACCAGGCCCGCCGGTCCGCGACGGCGCAGGATGGACCGCCACGACGCGGCCGTCTCGTTCGCGTCGGCGGGGCGCACGATGGACAGGCCGGGCATGGCACGCAGAGACCACAGATGCTCGATCGGCTGGTGCGTGGGCCCATCCTCGCCCAGACCGATTGAATCGTGGGTCCAGACGTAGGTCACCGCAGTCTGCATCAGGGCCGCGAGCCGCACCGCGCCCCGCATGTAGTCGGAGAACACGAGGAAGGTGCCGCCGAACGGGCGGGTGAGGCCGTCGACGGCGATCCCGTTGAGGA
>JAUXRN010000199.1 GCA_030681835.1 Actinomycetota bacterium | reverse complement strand
GGCAATCCATACTTCACCACCGACACGGCTGCGGCCCTGCGCGCGGTGGAGATCGGTGCCGAAGTGCTGTTGAAGGCGACCAAGGTGGACGGCGTCTACGACGTGGACCCGATGAAGGACCCTTCGGCGACCCGTTACGATCACCTGGACTATCGCGATCTCCTTCGCGATCAGCTCAAGGTGCTGGACGCATCGGCGGTCTCCCTGTGCCTGGAGAACGACCTGCCGATCGTCGTGTTCGACCTCAACGTGCCCGACAACATCACGAGGGTGGCCCGCGGCGACCGCGTCGGTACCCTCATCTCCGCCAGGATCGGAGGCAACACCTGATGACCAGCGAGATCCTTGCCGCCGCGGACCGCAAGATGCTCCGGGCGGTGGAGGTCATGGAGCGCGACTTCCAGGGCCTCCGCACGGGACGTGCCTCGACCGCTCTCGTGGAGCGCCTCCACGTCGACTACTACGGCGCCCAGACACCGCTCAACCAGGTGGCCTCGATCAGCGTCCCGGAGGCGCACCAGATCGTCATCCAGCCGTGGGATCGAGGCGTCCTGGGGGCCATCGAGAAGGCCATCCTCAAGAGCGATATCGGCCTCATGCCGAACGTCGACGGCACGGTCGTCCGCCTCAACATCCCGCCGCTCACCGAGGAGCGTCGCAAGGACATCGTCAAGACCGTCCACAAGCGGATGGAAGAGGCAAGGGTCGAGATTCGCAACCTCCGCCGCGAGGCAGCCGAGCAGCTCAAGAAGGAGGAGCGAGACGGCACCGTCGGGGCGGACGAGTCGCACCGGGCGTTGGACCAGCTCCAGAAGATCACCGACCGCGTCATTGCGGACGTCGACCGCCTCGGTGCCGTCAAGGAGCAGGAGGTCCTCGAGGTCTAGTGGCCCAGGTGCCGCTCGATCGATCGCTCGCCAGGCCGACGGACGCCCCTCCACTCGCGCACGAGACTGCGAGCGAGACGGGGGCGCCGGAGATCGTCGCGCCCGTCGCCGCGGCGCCGCAGGTTCCGGCCGAGG
>JAUXRN010000195.1 GCA_030681835.1 Actinomycetota bacterium | reverse complement strand
GCTCGGCGAGCGCACCGCCGAGGAGATCAAGGTCGCGATCGGCTCGGCCTTCCCGATGCCTGACGAGCCGCACGCCGAGATCCGCGGGCGCGACCTCATCACCGGCCTGCCGCGCACCATCGTCGTGTCCGCGGAGGAGATCCGTCGAGCCATCGACGAGCCCGTCCACGCGATCGTCGACGCAGTCAAGGCAACGCTCGACCGCACTCCTCCCGAGTTGTCCGGCGACATCATGGACCGCGGCATCGTCCTCACCGGCGGCGGCGCGCTGCTCCGGGGCCTCGACGAGCGGCTGCGCCATGAGACGGGCATGCCCATCCTCATCGCCGACCGCCCGCTCGAGTGCGTGGCCCTCGGCTCAGGCAAGTGCGTGGAGGAGTTCGAGGCGCTCCAGCAGGTCCTGATCTCGGAGCCCCGCCGCTAGCACCCCCGGGTGCCGGCGTCGGCCTGACGGCCCGCAAGGGACACTGGATCCATGCTGTCGCGCCGAACCCGCATCGTGCTGTCGGTGCTGGTCGTCGCGTCCCTGACGTTCGTCATACTCGACCTCCGCGGCGGCCAGGGGCCACTCAGCGGTGTCCGTTCGGTGGCGGCCAACGTGCTGGGCTTCGCGGAACGCATCGCTGCCACCGTCTTCTCGCCCGTCACCGGCGCGACCGAGTGGTGGTCGACGATGCGCGACCAGTCCGCGCAGATCCAGGCGTTGACCGCCGAGAACGAGGTGCTGCGCGCCGAGGCCGAGACGTTCGCCAACGACCGCGCGCGCGTGATGGCGCTGGACGAGGTGCTGGGTATCGCCGGGGTCGGCGGCTATCGAATCGTGCCGGCTGAGGTCATCGCGGTGGGCCCGGCGCAGGACTTCTCCTGGACGATCACCATCGACGCAGGCAAGTCGGACGGCATCGAGCCGGACATGACGGTCATCAACGGGCAGGGCCTCGTGGGCCGCGTCGTCAAGACGACGTCGAACACGTCGACCGTCGTCCTGGTGGTGGACTCGTCCTCGGCAGTCGGAGGCCGCGTGGCCGGCACGGAGGAGATCGGGATCGTGTCAGGGACAGGGCGCCAGGATTCGCTGTCCTTCCAGCTCCTCGACCCGGCCGCCGACCTGCGGGTCGGCGATGCGCTCGTCACATTCGGCTCCAAGGGCGGGCGGCCGTACGCCCCGGGGCTGCCGATCGGGGAGGTGATCGAGGTGGGCGGCACCCCGGGCCAGCTCACCCGCGTCGCCACCGTCCGGCCCTTCATCGACGTCTCGACCCTCAGCATCGTCGCCGTGGTCACGCGGCCGCCGAGGGTCGACCCTCGCGACTCCGTCCTGCCGCGGACCGGCATCAGCGACCCCTCGCCGTCCCCCGTGCCGCTCGGCTCCGGCGCGTCCGAGGATCCCGGCGACACGGGCACGACGGACGGCGCGTCACCGGTCCCGAGCGCGTCTGCCGCGCCCGAGCGGGAGACGGCGGCGACGCCGGAGCCCAGCGAGAGCGGGGCTAGCGGGCCATGACATGGCGGCAAGCGGTGGTCATCGGCATCACGACGTTCCTCGCCGTGATCGTCCAGGTGACACTGCTGTCTCGGCTCGGGCTGCCGGGCGCCACCCCGGACCTCGTCGTCGTGACCGTCGTGGCCATCGCCCTCGCGATGGGTCCCGTGCCAGGCGCCACGGCCGGCTTCTCCGCCGGCATCCTGATCGACCTCGCCCCGCCGGCCGACACGCTGCTGGGGGTCAACGCCCTCGTCTACATCGCGGTCGGCTTCATCACCGGCTTCGTCATCGATCCGCGTGACCGCACGGTGCCGATCATGATCGGGATCGTCGGGCTGGCCGCCGCCGCCAGCACGCTGGCCGTGGCGGCCCTCGACAGCCTGATGGGGGCGACGCGAGTGTCCTGGGAGGACATGCCCACGATGGTCCTGACCTCGGCGCTGTATGCGGTGGTGATGGCTCCGTTGGTCATCGTCGGGATGGCCTGGGTCGCGCGCCGGGTGGCGCCGGACGTGTCGGTCCTGACCGGCTGATTTCCCCCATTTCTGGCGCCAAGAATCGGGCAAATAGGATGCAACCGGGCAGCGGGAACGCTCCGTAGCGCTGATACGTCGTACCGTCATACCCATGCGACCCCGGCGATCGCCGGTACGCAGCGGCATGGGACGAGTGGACGGAGGGCCGGCGTGAGCGAGCGCTCGAACCTGCGCCTGCTCGTGCTCGCGGTCCTGGTCGCCTCCCTGCTCGGGACCCTCGTTGCCCGGGCCTTCTACCTGCAGGTGATGACGGGCGAGACCTACCGCGCCGCTGCCGAGAGCAACACCGTGCGCGAAGCCGTCGAGCCAGCCGTGCGCGGGCTGATCCTCGACCAGGCCGGCCGCCCCCTCGTCGGCAACCGCACGTCGGTGGTCGTGACCGTCGACCGGCAGGTGCTGGAGAAGGAGGACGACGGAGGCGAGGCCGTCATCCGGCGGCTGGCGAAGATCCTCGACATGCAGGAAGCCAAGATCGCCGAGCGACTCGTGAACTGCGGCACCGAAGGAGCCAAGCCGCCGCCGATCTGCTGGAACGGCTCGGGCTACCAGCCCATCCCCGTGGCCAATGACGTCGACACCCAGACTGCGTTGACCATCATGGAGCGGCGTTCGGACTTCCCCGGCATCTCCGCCAAGCTGCAGGCCGTCCGCGAGTATCCGGCGCCCTTCGGCGTGAATGCCGCGCACCTGCTCGGCTACCTCGGACCGGTCTCGGCGGAGCAGATCGCGGCGCAAGGGGAGTCGCAAGACCCGGACCGACTGCGCATCACCGACACCGTCGGGCGCACCGGGCTCGAGCGCGAGTACGACGTGGAGCTTCGCGGCCAGCCGGGAATCACGACGCTCGCCGTCGATACGTCCGGGCAGGTAACGGGCACCTTGACCAGCACGCCTCCGGTCGCAGGCAACTACGTCATCACGTCGCTGGACGCCCGCCTGCAGTCCGTCGTCGAGGGGCAGCTCGTCGCCGCGATCCAGCGGGCACGGGACGAGGGCTACCCCGGCAAGTCCGGCGCCGCCGTCGTCGTCGACGTGCAGACGGGCCCCGTTCTGGCAATGGCGAGCTACCCAACCTACGACCCGGCCATCTGGATCGGCGGCGTCACCAAGAAGCAGTACCGGGAGCTGATCTCCACCGAGGCCCTGTCATCGAACGCCTACCAGGGACTCTTCGCTCCCGGCTCGACCTTCAAGGTCATCAGCACGGCCGCGGCCGGCAAGGAGGGTTACAGCCTGTACGGCCAGTACCCGTGCCCCAGCTCGGTCAGGGTCGGCGGGCAGAAGTTCCGCAACTTCGAATCGTCGGCGTACGGCCGCATCAGCCTTGCCCGAGCCATCGAGGTCTCCTGCAACACGGTGTTCTACGGCCTGGCCGAACGCATGTGGCTGGCGGCCGGTGGCCCGGAGGCCGGCAGCGCGGCCGCGGACCCTGTCGCGGAGACAGCCAAGATGTTCGGCCTGGGCTCGGCGACCGGGGTCGACCTGCCCGGCGAATCCGTCGGCCGCGTGTCGAGCCGCGAGTTCAAGGCGGAGAACTGGCGGGCGATGCGCGAGACCTGGTGCGCCAACGCCGCGCACGGCTACCCGGAGACCCGCAAGACGGACCCCAAGCTGGCCGACTACTTCACCGCGCTGGACAAGGAGAACTGCGAGAACGGCTTCCTCTGGCGAGCCGGCGACGCGCTGAACGCGATCATCGGCCAGGGTGACACAGCCGTGACCCCATTGCAGATGGCGATGGTCTATGCGGCCGTGGCCAATGGCGGCAACCTGTACCAGCCGCAGGTGGCCAAGGCCATCGTCAGCGCGTCGGGCGACGTTATCAAGGAGTTCCAGCCGGTCCTGAAGTCCAAGGTCGAGGTGCCGAAGGCCACCATGACCTTCCTGCGGCGGACGTTGCCGGGCGTCACGACCGTGGGATCGGGGGAGACGGCCTTCGCCGGGTTCCCGCTGGACCAGATCCCGGTGGCGTCGAAGACCGGTTCGGCCCAGGTGACTGGCAGTGACGTGTCGACGTCCTGGTATGCGTCCTACGCACCCGCCGACGACCCCAAGTACGCGGTCATCGTCATGGTCACGGAGGGTGGCACCGGGTCAAAGACATCCGGGCCGAGCGTGCGCAAGATCTACGAGGCGCTCTTCGGCGTGCGCGGGGGATCCGTCAACCCGAGCGACAGCGTCCTGCTCGGCGGGGAACCGCAGGACACCCTGCCCATCGTGCGCCCGGACGGCACCGTCATCGGCCTCAACGGGCAGACGTCGGGCGTCGCGACGGCCCGCTCGACGAGGAGATCCCCATGAGGACGGCCTACCGTGAGCGCTACTCGACCGCACCGATCGCCCGGGGGACCGGCGGACCGGGCTACTGGCGCGACCTCGACTGGATCCTGCTCGGTGCGGCCTTTGCGGTGACCGTCTTCGGCTCGGTCCTGGTCTGGTCTGCCAGCCGCGCCGACATGGCCGCCGAGAGCGACCCCCAGTCGTACCTCAAGCGCCACCTCGTCAACGTGGTCATCGGCTTGGCCCTAGGAGTCGTGGCCTCGCGGCTGGACTACCGCTGGCTGCGGGCGTACACGCCCATCATCTACGGCGTGTCCGTGCTCATGCTCGTGCTGCCATTCGTGCCGGGGGTCGGTGCCCGCATCGCGGGTGCGCGGGCCTGGATCGACCTGCCCGGCGGAATGACGGTCCAGCCGTCGGAGTTCGCGAAGGTCGCCGTCATCTTGATGATGGCGGCCATCTTGTCGGAGAAGCGCGACATCGAGAGCGAGCCCCGGGACCGCGACGTGCTGCTGTCGCTGGGCGTCGCCGTGCTGCCGATCCTCATCATCCTCGTGCAGAACGACACGGGGACCGTCCTCATCCTCGGGGCGGTGTCGCTATCGCTGGTCGCGGTGTCCGGTGCGCGCACGAGGTGGGTGGTAGGACTCATCGGCGGGGCGGTCATCGGCGGCATGCTCGCGATCCAGCTCGGGCTGCTGAAGGAGTACCAGGTCGCCCGGCTCACGTCGTTCATCAACCCGACCACCGACGTCGGGAGCGCGGCCTATAACGCCAATCAGGCGCGCATCGCGATCGGCGGCGGGGGAATGTTCGGGTATGGCCTGTTCCAGGGCCCGCAGACGCAGGGCAAGTTCGTGCCAGTCAACGAGAGCGACTTCATCTTCACGGTCGTCGGCGAGGAGTTCGGCTTCGTGGGTGCCGTCATCCTGATCCTGCTCATGGCCATCGTGCTGTGGCGGGCCGTCATGATCGCGTTCCGCGCGGATGACCTGTACGGCCGGCTGGTGGCCACCGGCATCGTCGCGTGGCTGGCCTTCCAGATGTTCGAGAACATCGGCATGACGCTGGGCATCATGCCGATCACCGGCATCCCGCTGCCCTTGGTCTCGGCCGGAGGCACGTCGATGATGGCGACCTGGATTGCGGTCGGCTTGCTGCAGAACGTGCGCCTGCACGCCCAGCGCGCCGGCGTGTAGGCGCCACCACCGCCTGCTTATCCACGCGTCCGCGCCCTCCGGCCCCACCTCTCGCCGATCTTGAGGTTGGCGCGACTTCCACGCTCTGATTCTCACGCCAACCTCAAGCTGGACGACGGTTCGGCCGCCAGCCGGTCTTCGCCAAGGCCGTCCCGAGGACGCTCGGGATGTACCCCGCGTGCTGCGTGTCCTCCCAGGTGAACCGAAGGAGAGCCGAGACAGTCGATGACAGGAATGCGTTCTGCCGCCGCCGGTCATAGAGCAGTGCTTCCGGCTGATCGTGGTATCGAACTCCGTCGGCCTCGACAATGAGCCATTGGCCGCTCGGCAGTTCGTAACCGATGTCGCCATACCCGAGCAGTTGACCGGATGCGTCCCGGATCGCGACCTGCAGTGTGTCCGGCGGAAAGCCGCCGTCCATCGCCCTCAGCCGCACCCTGGTTTCGAGCGGAGACTGGGCACCTTCGCGTGCTTCACTCAATCGGCGCCGGCCGGTTGCGCAATGGCGCTTGCGGATCATGAGCTCACGGAGCTCCAGGACGGTCTCCTTGGTGATGAGACCCAACTCGAGCGCCGAGTCGAGGCACGACACGCCCTGCATCCGAGGAAGCAGCCGCGCGCAGTCGGCCAGGGTTCGCTTGACGTTCGTTGCCCTGAGCCCATCGATGACCACGCATTGATCCTCCGGGAGCTTCCAGAAGTGCAGTTCGATTCCCGCTCTCTGCCGCTTCTCAAGACCCGGCGGCACGGCAAGCTGCGAGACCTGAGCTCCGACTGGGCCCTGGATGCCGTGCAGCCTCGCGGCGGAGGCCAGGACCAAGCAGGCACTCGGACCGAGATGCAGTTGCGCGGCGCGGTCCAGGCGAAAGGGGTCCGATTCGCCCAATCCCGGAACGGAGTACACGCCCCTGTGCAGTCGCAGCGCTCGCCCGCGTAGCACGTCGTCGCGCACGGCGTCGCGACCTGCTCCGGCTGCGATCGCCTGCTCCATTGAGACGAGGCCGTGCTGATTCGCAGCCGCGTCGCGCAGGGCCGGCGTGATCCTTCGCATGCATCAGGTGTAGGGCCGTGAGTCCATCGAGGCCGTGCCCTGTGAGCGGGATGTGGACCGAAGCCCAGTGTGTTCGCTCCTGTGGAGATCCATTC
>JAUXRN010000188.1 GCA_030681835.1 Actinomycetota bacterium | reverse complement strand
TGCACGAGGGTGCGGTCCGATTGGAGGATGTCGTCGATCGACGACTTCGCTTCGGTCTCCACCTCGACGAGGTGCCCGAGGAGTTGCTGGACGAGGTGGCGGATCTCCTGCACCGGGCCGACGAGCGCAGGCCCGCGTAGGGGTGCTCGGCGGACACGGCCAAGGATCGTCTAGGTCCCCAACGCCGGTGACCCCGCCGCCCTACGGGCGTCGAAGCGATCGAGCGCCTGGCGCATCCCGAAGCCGATCACCGAGCCGATGATGGCGAAGGGGGCAATCGTCATGCCGGCCGTGCCCAGGATGAGCACGGCGAGCAGCGCCGAGGTGAAGGGCAGTCGGAGCATGACCGTCGACGCAGCCGCGACCGCTGCCGCCGCCATCGGCCCGATCGGCAGATCGGTGACGACGATCGTTGCCAGCACCGCGATGCCGACGCCGATGTACACGATCGGGAAGATCGGGCCACCGCGGTAGCCGCCGCCGATGGACAGGCCGTAGGCCAGGCACTTGGCCAGGATCACGAGCAGGACGGTGACGGCGGATGTCTGCGCCATGATCGATCCCATGGCGGTCTCGCCGGAGAACAGCACGAGGTCGCCCGGGACGTCCTGGGATCGCGAGATCGCGATGGCCAGCACGGCGATGACGATGGCGGTGCCGTACAGGACCGGGGCCCGGAAACGCGCCGCGAGAACGGCGACCCTCTCGCCGAACTCGCGGACGACGACCGCAGCGAGCCCGGCGACGATGGCGATCGCCGCCCCGGCCAGGAGGTCGGGGAAGGTCTCGTGGGAGTACTCGGGCACGCCGGGCACCGACAGCGGGTGAATCGCCAGTCCGGACCACTGGCCGACACCCACCTGGACCAGGTATCCGGTGCCGAGGGCGACGAAGGTGGGGACCAGTGCCACGGCGGGCACCGCACCCATGGCCGCGAACTCCAGGAACATGAATGCGGTGATGAAGGGGTTGCCGAAGATGAGGCCGATCGCGGCGGCGCCGCCGAGGAGCATGCCGAGCTGGACGACCTTGGGGTCCCGGCCGCGCAGCAGCAACGCGGCGACCGTCGTGCCCACGATGATCAGCGGGGCCTCGGGCCCGACGACGAAGCCGAAGACCAGCGACCCGGTGGCGGCGAGGAGGAATGACCCCGCGTCGCGAGGCGTGACGTTGAAGTGCAGGCCGGTCAGCGGGCTCTGGCCCGTGCCTCCCGGCAGCCTGCCCGCGAGCAGGACGATGGTGGCGCCCACCAGCATGAGCCCGAGGACCCACCACCACGGCAGTCCGTCCCAGCCGAGGTCCTGCGGCAGGTCGGTCCACAGCCACTCCTGGACCGCAGTGACGACCCCGAGGTAGACGGACGCGAACAGCGAGGCGACGACGCCCAGAACCACGGCGAGCACGAGTGCCTGGCGACCGAGGACCTCGTGGGCGGGGGGAGCGGACGGGGAACTCGATGTCACAGCGCCTCCCAGGAGCCCGCGTGGATGTCCTCGGCGTCGATGATCCGGTAGGAGTAGCCCTGCTCGGCGAGGAACCGCTGGCGGTGCTGCGCGAAGTCGGCGTCGACCGTGTCGCGGGTGACGATGGAGTAGAAGTGCGCTGCCCGGCCATCGCCCTTCGGGCGGAGCACCCGGCCGAGGCGTTGTGCCTCCTCCTGCCGTGACCCGAAACTCCCGCTCACCTGCACCGCGATGCCGGCTTCGGGAAGGTCGATCGAGAAGTTGGCCACCTTGCTCACGACCAGCACCCTGACCTCGCCCACCCGGAAGGCGGCGAAGAGGCGCTCGCGCTCGCGGACCGGGGTGGCCCCGGTGATGACGGGAGCATCGAGGTGCTCCCCTAGTTCCTCCAGTTGGTCGAGGTACTGACCGATGACCAGTACCCGTTCCTCCGAGTGCCGGGCCACGATCTCCTCGGCGACCCGGAGCTTCTCGGGGGCCGATGCGGCGAGGCGGTACCGGTCCTCCGGTTCGGCCATGGCGTAGGCCATGCGGTCGGCATCCGGCAGGGTGACGCGGACCTCGATGCAGTCAGCGGGGGCGATGTAGCCCTGGGCCTCGATGTCGCGCCACGGTGCGTCGTAACGCTTGGGCCCGATCAGGGAGAACACGTCGGACTCGCGACCGTCCTCGCGGACCAGCGTGGCGGTCAGCCCGAGCCGACGACGGGACTGGATGTCGGCCGTGAACCGGAAGATGGGAGCCGGCAGCAGGTGCACCTCGTCGTAGATGATCAGGCCCCAGTCGCGGGAGTCGAAGACCTCCAGGTGGGGGTAGATGCCCTGCCGCTTGGTCGTCATGACCTGGTACGTGGCGATCGTGACGGGTCGGATCTCCTTCTTGGCCCCCGAGTACTCGCCGATCTCGTCGGCGGTGAGGGTGGTGCGCCGGAGCAGCTCGTCCCGCCATTGCCGGGCCGAGACGGTGTTGGTCACCAGGATCAGGGTCGTGGCCTGGGCCAGCGCCATCGCGAGGGTGCCGACGAGCGTCTTGCCCGAGCCGCACGGAAGGACGACGACCCCGGATCCCCCGTGCCAGAAACCCTCCGCTGCCTCGGTCTGGTAAGGGCGGGGCTGCCAGTCCTCGGCGCGCAGCCCGATCGCGTGGCGCTCGCCGTCCACGTACCCGGCGATGTCCTCTGCGGGCCAGCCGAGCTTGACCAGTGCCTGCTTGAGGTGGCCCCGCTCGCTCGCGTGGACGAGCACGGTCGTGTCGTCGATGCGCGCGCCGATGAGCGGGGACACCTTGCGGCTGCGCAGCACCTCCTCGAGCACGGCGGCGTCGAGCGCCTGCAGCACCAGTCCATGGACGGGGTGGTTGTTGATCTGCAGCCGGCCGTACCGCGACATCGTCTCGGCGACGTCGATGAGCAGCGCATGGGGGACCGGGTAGCGCGAGTAGCGCAGCAGCACGTCGACGACCTGCTCCGCGTCGTGCCCGGCAGCGCGCGCGTTCCACAGTCCGAGCGGGGTGAGCCGGTAGGTATGGATGTGCTCCGGCGCCCGCTCAAGCTCGGCGAACGGGGCGATCGCCTTGCGGCACTCGTCGGCCTGCTTGTGGTCGACCTCAAGCAGGAGCGTCTTGTCGCTCTGCACGATGAGGGGTCCGTCAGCCACCGTAGGAGCGTAGTCGGTGGGCCCGCGTCAGGCCGATGGCCCGCGCAGCACCCGACCGATCAACGCCGCGAGGAGGGCGGCCCGGTCGGCCATCGCGGGGATGCTGGCCCATTCGTGGGCGGCATGGGCGCCGTCGCCGACGGCCCCGAGCCCGTCGAGGGTGGGGATGCCCGCGGCAGCGGTGAAGTTGCCGTCGCTGGCTCCTCCGACGGGCCGGTCGGCCAGCGGACCCAGGCCGAGGTGCTCGTGCACGGCGCGGGCCTCGGCCAGCAGGGAGGCGGACATCGCCGCCTCCATCGCGGGCCGGTTGATCCCGCCGTCGACCGCGACGGCCGCGGTCGTCAGGACGGGCGACCATGCCCGCAACGCCGCGTCCACGCGGTGCTGCTCCCCGGTGGTCCAGGCCCGGACGTCGATCGTCAGGACAGCGTCGGCCGGCACCGTGTTCGACGTGGTGCCGCCGTGCAGGACCGTGGGCGTGACCGTGGTGCCCCGCGGGTCGTCGGACCAGCCCGGGCAGGCGAGGACGAGCTCGGCGGCTGCCGACACCGCATTGATCCCATTGGCCGGGTCGAGGCCGGCATGCGCGGCCCGGCCGGCGAGGCACACCTCGTACCAGGACGTCCCCTTGCGGGCCGACTTCAGGGCGCCATCCACCGACGGCTCCAGGACGAGGACGGCATCGGCTTCGGCGCAGGCGTCGAGGACGAGGTCACGGGAGTGCAGCGACCCCGTCTCCTCGTCGGTCGTGAGCAGCATGCCGACGCCGGAGCCCTCATCGATCCCGGCCAGCAGCAAGGCGGCCCAGCCCTGCACGACACCGGCCTTCATGTCGAAGACCCCGGGCCCGCGCATGCGGTCGTGCTCGACGGTGAAGGGCAGCGAGTCGAGCGTCCCGGAGGGCCAGACCGTGTCGAGGTGGCCCAGCAGGAGGGCCCGTGGCCGTGGCGGACCCCACCGCCACGTGGGGCGGCCGGCATGGTGCTCCATGCGAGCCGCCCCGAGGCCCCACTGGTCGAAGTCGTCGGCGGCCTTCCGGACCACGTCCTCGCATGCGGCAAGATCCTCGCTCGGGGACTCGGCGCGAACCAGGGAACCGACCGCATCGACCATGCGGGGGAGGAGCGCGTGCGCCCGGGCGAGCAGGTCGGGCTGCACCACGGCACCCCTCCCCTCGCTACGGTGTCCGCGTGGTCGATGCGTCTGCCGAAACCGACCTCGCGGGTGCCCTCGAGCGCGCGCGGGTCGACATCCGCGTCCTGCACGACCTTAGTGAACTCGAGGACGCCCGCCGCCTGTTCGACGCGGTCTGGCCGGCCGACCAGACCCAGCTCCAGCCGAACCTCATGAAGGCAATCGTGCACGCGGGCGGGTACGCCTCCGCTGCGTATCGCGCCGGTGAGCCCGTGGCGGCCGCGTTCGGCTTCATGGGCCGTACCCGTCGGGAGGAGGGGTGGCATGAGCACCTGCACTCGCACATGGCCGCGGTCCTGCCGGGTTACCGTGACCAGCACATCGGCTCGGCGATCAAGCAGCACCAGCGCATGTGGGCGCTCACCCACGGCATCGACACGATCGTGTGGACCTTCGACCCGCTCGTGCGGCGCAACGCCCTGGTCAACCTCGTGAAGCTCGGAGCAGACGTGGATGGCTTCGAGGTGGACTTCTACGGGAGCATGGCCGATGCCATCAACGCCGACGACCCGACCGACCGGCTGTTCGCCTGGTGGAGGGTCTCGTCGTCCCGCGCCGCCGCGGCGGGCCGAGGCGAGCTCGGACCCGTCGACGTGATCGCGGCCAAGGGGGAGGGCCGCGACGTGCTCGACGTCCCCCTGCCGGACGACATCGTCGCGCTGAGGTCCAGTGACCCCGCCGCGGCGGCACGATGGCGCCTCGATGTGCGGCAGGCGCTCGTGTCCGCATTCGCGCAAGGACGCCGCATCACCGGACTGTCCACGACCGGCGGCTACGTACTGGAGAGGACGCCATGACCATCGAGCTGAT
This sequence comes from Actinomycetota bacterium, assembly GCA_030681835.1. GTDB lineage: Bacteria > Actinomycetota > Actinomycetes > S36-B12 > S36-B12 > UBA10649. The sequence continues at coordinate 38,550 of JAUXRN010000188.1, read as the reverse complement.
CAGGCTGCACCGGCTGAGCATCCCCCTCGTCCGGCCGTTCCGCACCAGCTTCGGGACCGAGTCGGTTCGCGACGTGATCCTCGTGGAAGCCGTGACCGGTGATGGAGTCCACGGATGGGGCGAGTGCGTCACGATGTCGTGGCCCGGCTACAGCTACGAGTACGGGAACAGCGCTATCGCGGTGATGGCCGAGCACCTGCTGCCGTCCCTGCGCGAGCTCGACGCCGATGCCGGTCCGGAGGACGTCCGCGCTGCGCTGGATGTCGTCCGTGGTCACCCCATGGCGAAGTGCGCCCTGTCGACCGCGTTGCTTGATGCCTGGCTTCGTGGACGTGACAGGTCCCTCGCCGACTATCTGGGCGCTCAGCGTGACCGCGTCGACTGCGGCGTCTCCGTGGGCATCCCCACCAGCGAGTCCATCGTCGAGTTGCTGGACGAGGTGGGCCAGTACGTCGATGCCGGCTACCGGCGCATCAAGCTCAAGATCGAGCCGGGGTGGGACCTCGAGCCGGTGTCGGCCGTGCGCTCCGCCTGGCCCGACATTCCCCTGCAGACGGACGCCAACCAGGCCTACCAGCGCTCCGACGCCCAGTACCTCGCCCGGCTGGACGAGTTCGACCTGCTGCTGCACGAGCAGCCCCTGCCGGAGGACGACTGGTACGGGCACGTGCTCATGTCGCAGGCCTGCCGCACGCCGATCTGCATGGACGAGTCCATCCACTCCGCGGCGTCGGCGGATTCCGCCCTGACGTTCGGGGCCGCGTCGATCATCAACATCAAGCCAGGCAGGGTGGGCGGGTACCTGACGGCGCGGGACATCCACGACCTCTGTCGCGACCGCGACGCACCCGTCTGGTGCGGCGGGATGCTGGAGACCGGCATCGGACGGGCGGCCAACGTCGCGCTCGCTGCCCTACCCGGGTTCACGCTGCCCGGCGACACCAGTGCCTCCAGCCGCTACTACGAGGTCGACGTGACCCCGCCATTCGTGCTGGAGGACGGCCAGCTCGCCGTCCCCACCGGTCCCGGCATCGGCGTCGACCCGATCCCTGAGGTCCTGGCCGATCTCACGGTCTGGTCGACCGAGCTGCGTCCCGAGTGAGGGGGTCGGCGAGGCCATGACCACGATGCGAGCCGCGATGTATCGCACCACGGGCGATGCGGCCACGGTCCTTGAGGTCGTGGAGGTGCCCGTTCCCGAGCCGGGCCCCGGGCAGGTGCGGGTTCGGGTCGCCGTCTCGGCCATCAACCCGACCGACGTCAAGATCCGTTCCGGCTTCACGCCGCGACCGATCGACGGGTACCAGATACCGCACATGGACGGCGCGGGCGTCATCGATGCGGTGGGCGAAGGGGTGGACCCGGCCCGGGTCGGCGAGCGGGCCTGGCTGCTGCTTGCGGCCCACGAGGGTCGCCAGGGAACCGCAGCCGAGTTCTGTGTGGTCCCAGCGGGCCGCGCCATTCGCCTGCCCGACGGCATCTCGTGGGACCTGGCCGCGACCCTCGGCGTTCCGGCGGTCACGGCAGCCCACTGCATCTTCGCCAGTGGTGCGGTCGCCGGCCGGGACGTCCTCGTCGCCGGCGGGGCGGGTGCGGTGGGCCGCGTCGCGGTCCAGCTGGCCCGCTGGGGCGGCGCCAGGGTCGCCGCGACGATCAGCACGCCGGAGAAGGCGTCCGTGGCGCTGGCGGCGGGCGCGCACATCGCCGTCGACTACCGCGACGCGTCGGCGACGGCTCGCCTGCAGGACTGGGCACCCGGCTTCCACCGGATCGTGGAGGTGTCCTTGGCGGCCAACGCAGCCCTGGACGCCGAGATCGCTGCGCGCGGCGCCGTGATCGTCGTGTACTCCTCAGACGGCGGCGACCCCGTGCTCCCCGTTCGCAGCTCCCTGTTGCGCAGCCTGACGTATCAGTACGTGCTGCTGTACAACCTCACGGACGACGCGCTCCGCAGTGCGACTGAGCGCGTGAGCGCAGCCCTCGAGGAACAGGCGCTGGACATGCCACCGGCCATCCGGTTCCCCCTGGAGGGGATCGCGGCGGCCCATGATGCCGTGGAGGCGCGGGTCCCGGCCCGAGTCCTCGTCGACGTGGCCGAGGTCAGGCCGTAGCAAGCTGCTTGCCGAAGCCGAAGCCCGGGAAGCCCTCGGTGACGGCGCCGCCTACGAGCTCGTTGTAGGCGCCCATGCCGCCCATGTAGAAGTAGTTCGTGACGGGCTTGCCGACCACGTTCGACCCGTTGATCCACGAGTTCACCTTCATGAACAGCGTCGCGTACGCGATCTCGTCGCACGACCCCATCCACTGGTCCTCGAAGGCCACCTCCGGCTCGATCGTGCCGAGGTCGTTGTCGAGGACGTACTTGATGGCGGCGGCCATCCAGTCGACCTGCCACTCGTGGACCGGAGGCTGGTTGGTGAACGGGCCCATGGGGCCGTAGATCATGAACATGTTGGGGAAGCCGGCCGTCATCATGCCGTAGGTGGTCCGTGGCCGGTCATGCCACTTCTGCTGCAGGGTCACTCCTCCCCGCCCGGTCTGGTCGATCTTGAGGTACATGCCCGAGACCGCGTCGAAGCCGGTTGCGTACACGATGACATCGAGTTCGTACTCGGCATCCTCCGTGCGGATGCCCTTCTCGGTGATCTCCACGATCGGGTGCGCCTTCACGTCGACGAGGGTGACGTTGTCGCGGTTGAACGTCTCGAAGTACCCGTCGTTGCACAGGGGTCGCTTGGCCCACAGGTCGGTGGGCGTGAGGATCCTGAGGGTCTCCGGGTCCTTCACGATCTGGGCCATCTTCCGCTTGAGGAAGTCGGTGGCCGCGGCGTTCGCGTCGGGGTCGACGCCGATGTCGCTGAATGCCGCGAACATGAACCGGAAGCCGTTGCCCTGGCGCCAGGCCTCCTCGAAGACCGCCTCGCGCTCCTCGGCGCTGACGCTCATGGCGGGGACGGGGCTCTCCTCGAAGCCGAAGGAGGTGATCGACGTGAGGACGCTCTCCCGGTAGGCCGCGAAGCCGTCGATGATCCGCTGCATCTTCTCGGGGTCAAGGGGGCCGTGCTGGGCCGGCACGCAGTACTGCGGGGTGCGCTGGAACACGTGGAGGTGGCTCGCGGCAGGCGCCAGCTCGACGATGACCTGGGTGCCGCTCGACCCCGTGCCGATCACGCCGACGCGCTTGCCCGTGACATCGACGTCCTCATGCGGCCAGCGGGCCGTGTGGTAGATCTCGCCGGTGAACTTCTCCTCGCCGGGGAAGTTGGGGTAGTTGGTGGAGGAGAGCAGCCCGACCCCTTCGATGAGGAACTGGGCGGTGTATTGGTCGCCCTTGCTCGTCTCGATCTCCCAGCGGCCGGTCTCCTCATTGAATGCGGTCTTGGTGACCCGCGTACCGAACTGGATGCTGCGCCGCAGGTCGTACCGGTCGGCAACGTGATTGAGGTAGGCGAGGATCTCCTTCTGGCGCGGGTAGCGCTCCGACCACTTCCACTCCTCGAAGAGGGTCTTGTCGGAGAGGTAGCAGTACGCGTTGACCTCGGTGTCCGAGCGGGCACCCGGATACCGGTTCCAGTACCACGTCCCGCCCACGCCGTCAGCGTCGTCGAAGGACTGCACGGTCAGGCCCAGCTCATCGCGCATCTTGCGGAGGGCGTACAGGCCGCCGAACCCGGTTCCGATCACGACAACATCGACATCCACGACACCTGGCATCGCTGGCGTTCCTTTCCTGGGGTCATCGCCTCGCGCCCGCCCGGGCAGGCCGGTGGGCTTGGCACATCCTCATTCCATGGGTCGCGCGCGGCTGTCCCATCTCAGGACAGGTCAGCGAGGCAGCGGGCTGCGGCATGGGGGAATCTGCCCCGTTCGTCCGATTTTGAGTCATCTGCTCCGCCCGGTGCAGGCGAGGATGACCGGCATGGCTGGAGATGGTGGCGCCCGGGTCGCGCTGGTCACGGGTGGCGCACAGGGCCTTGGCGCTGCCATCGCGAGGCGGCTGCACTCCGACGGGATGGCCGTGGTCGTGGCCGACCTGAACCTCGACGGGGCGCGAGCCTCGGCGGCGGGGCTTGGTGATCTTGCCCTCGGCGTGGAGGTCGACGTCACCTCGGACGACAGCGTGCGGCGCCTCGCCGACGAGGTCGCCCGCGCCTTCGGCCGCCTGGACGTGCTGGTCAACAATGCCGGGATCATCAGCCGGACCCCCTCGGCCGACCTCGACACGGCAGCCTGGCTGCGCGAGCTGGACGTCAACCTCGGTGGCGCGATGCGCTGCTCGCGGGCATCCTTCGAGCTACTTCGGTCCGGGGACTACCCGGCCATCATCAACATGGCCTCGGTGGGCGCGACCCTCGGGATGCCGCTTCGCCTGGCCTACAGCAGCGCCAAGAGCGGGGTGCTTGGCCTGACCCGGACGCTGGCGGCCGAGTGGGGTGCCTTCGGGATTCGCGTCAACGCCCTGGCTCCCGGCTACATCGACACAGACATGATGCGGTCGGGGTTCGACCTCGGCGTGCTGGACGAGCAGGCCCTGCTGGCTCGCACCCCCTTGCACCGCCTCGGGAGCGCTGACGAGGTGGCGGCCGCCGCGTCCTTCCTGGCGTCGAAGGATGCCTCCTTCGTCACCGGCATCGTGCTCAAGGTCGACGGCGGCGTGACCATCGACGGGGACTTCAGGCCCCCGGGCGCGCGTCCCTGAGGGCTACGCCGCGAGTCCGTCGATCCCGCCCCTGCTGATCACCTGAAGCCCGAGCTCGGCCATGGCCTCGGTCGCCGCGCCCATGTCCTCGCCGCGCTCCGCGGTGGCCCCGATCTGCTGCCCGCCCAGGTTGCGGTAGTGAATCGACTCCATGATCACGGCGAGCTTGAAGCAGGCCAGCACCACGCAGAGGTCGAGGTTCCTAAGGTCGGAGCCGGAGGCCACGGCGTAGCCGTCGGCGATCTGCTGGCGGGTCCAGAAGCCCGGCCCGGAGGTGACGCCCTGGGCGACCGGGATGCCTGAGCGCAGTCCGTCGCCCGCCTCTGTCCAGTACACGAGTGCGATCGCCAGGTCGGCAACCGGATCGCCGAGCGTGGACATCTCCCAGTCGAGGACGGCCAGCAGGCGCGACAGGTCCGGCGTCAGGATGACGTTGTCGAGTCGGTAGTCCCCGTGGACGAGCGACCAGGGGGAGTCGTCGGGGACGTCGCGAACCTGCTCGGTCAGCCACGCCTGGAGGGCGTCGATGCTGGCGAGCTCCCGCGTCTTGGTGATCGGCCACTGCTGGCCCCACCGCGTGACCTGCCGCTGCAGGTACCCCTGCGGGCGGCCAAAGTCCGCCAGCCCGGCCGCGGCGACATCGACCTGGTGCAGGCTGGCCAGTCCCTCGACCAGGGTCCTCGACACGCCGGAGGCGTCGTCCGCCGAGAGCCCGCTGGCATCCTCGCTGGTGCCGATCACCCGGCCATCGACGAAGTCCATGACCATGAAGGGCGCTCCGATGACGGAGGCGTCCTCGCACAGCACCCGAGCCGGGGGTGCCGGGAAGCCCACCCGACCGAGCCCCTGCAGCACGCGGAACTCACGGCTCATGTCATGCGCGCTGGGCATCACGTGGCCGAGCGGAGGACGCCGCAGCGCCCAGCGGCGACCGGCCGCGTCGGTCACCGCGTAGGTGACGTTGGAACGCCCGCCCGCCAGCAGCCGGTACTCGGGAGGCCCGCTCGCATCGAATTCGGGCAGGTGCGTGCTGAGCCAGACGAGCAGCTCGGGAGTGCGCAGCCCCGGCGGGTCGGTGCTCACATCCAGTCCCCGGGCAGCCGGCCGGCCTCCGCATGGCGGACGGATCTCCGGGCGATCGACCACCGATGCACCTCGGACGGCCCGTCGTAGATCCGGAACGGGCGCATGTCCTGGTAGATGCGGGCGATCGGCAGCTCGTCGATGATCCCTGAGCCGCCGCACAGCTGCATGGCACGGTCGGTGACCCGGAAGGCCGCCTCCGCAACGAAGGTCTTGGCGATCGAGGTCTCCTGCCGGGCCGGCTTGCCCTGGTCGAGGGCCCAGGCCGCCTGCCAGATCAGGGCTCGCGATGCCGCGATGTCGATCTCGTTGTCGGCGATCATCTGCTGGGCCATGCCGAGCTCGCCCAGGGTGGCACCGAACATCGGCCGGCGGGCGGCGTAGCCGACTGCCACCTCGTGCGCTCGGCGGGCTGCGCCGAGCCACCTCATGCAGTGGGTCAGCCGAGCCGGCCCGAGTCGCACCTGCGCGTAGCGGAACCCCTCGTCGACCTGGCCGAGAACCCGGTCGGCGGGGACGCGGCAGTCCTCGAATACCACGTAGCCGTGCCCTCCCGAGAAGGAGACATCCATGGTGTGCAGGCTGCGCTCGACCCGCATACCCGGGTTGTCGCCGTCCACGAGGAACATGGTGGCGCCGGCCTCGGTCTTGGCCATGACGATGCTGAAGCCGGCGCCCTGGGCGCCGGTGATGAACCACTTCCGCCCGTTGATGACCCAGTCGTCGCCATCGCGGGTGGCCGTCGTGCTCAGCATCTCCGGGTCGGCACCGGCACCCGGGGACGGCTCGGTCATGGCGAAGCAGGACCTGATCGTCCCTGCGCACAGGGGGGCGAGGTAGTCCGCCTTCTGCTCCGTCGTGGCCACCTTCTCCAGCAGCAGGATGTTGCCCTCGTCCGGCGCCGAGCAGTTCATCGCGGCGGGGCCCAGCAGGCTTCGGCCGCTCTCCTCGAGGATGACCGAGATCGCCCGATGGTCCAGGCCCAGTCCCCCGTACTCGACCGGCGCGGTCGGCGCGAACACTCCCGCCGCCCGGGCGGCCGCCTGCAGCTCGCTGCGGAGCTCGTCGGGCATGCCGTGACTGGCCGAGGACAGGACGGTCTCGTGCGGGATCACGGTCGCGTCGATGAAGGAGCGCACCCTCGTCGCGAGCTCTCGGGTGGGCTCGTCCACGGTGAAGTCGTAGGTCATATCCGTGCGTCCTCTCGGTTCAGCAGCGTTCGAAGATGGCGGCCAGGGCCTGCCCGCCGCCGATGCACATGGTGACCATGCCGAACTGCAGGTCCCGGTCGGCCAGGTCGTGCATGAGCTTGACCGTGAGGATCGCCCCGGTCGCCCCGACGGGGTGCCCGAGGGCGATGGCGCCGCCATTGGGATTGACCTTGTCCGGGTCCATACCGGTGTCGCGGACGACAGCGACGACCTGTGCCGCGAATGCCTCGTTGAGCTCGATGACGTCCAGGTCCGCCATCGACAGGCCGGCTCGCTCGAGGGAGCGCCCGACCGCGATCGTCGGGGCATAGCCCATGAGCCCTGGTTCGAGGGCAGCGCTCGCCCAGGCGCGCAGCCGCATCCGGGCGGGCAGGCCCAGGCCCGCAGCAGTCTCCTCGAGAGTGACGACGACCGCTGCGGCTCCGTCGTTGATGCCGGACGAGTTGCCCGGCGTGACGGTTCCATCCGGGGCGAAGGCGGGGCGCAGTGCGGCCAATGCCTCGACGGTGGTCTGGGGGCGAGGGTGCTCGTCGGTCTCGACGACCGTCGTTTTCCCCTTGCCGTGCGCGACCGTGATCGGCACGATCTGCTCGGCGAACACCCCAGCGACCTGGGCCGTTGCGGTTCGATGCTGGCTGAGGGCGGCCCACTCGTCCTGCTCGGTTCGGCTCACCCCGTACCGGCGCGCGACGTTCTCGGCCGTTACGCCCATGAGCTCGTCGCTCCACGGGTCGGTCAGCAGGGACAGCGTTCCGTCGACGAGGCTTCGGTGCCCTAGCCGCAGGCCATCACGCGAAGTGTGCAGTAGTGAGGGTTGCCGCGACATGCTCTCGTCGCCGCCGGCCACGATCACGGTGGAATCCCCGCTCTGAACCTGCATGGCGGCGCTGAGGATGGCCTGCAGGCCACTGCCGCAGAGCCTGTTCACGTTGAACGCCGGTGTGGTGATGGGCAGCCCGGCTGCTAGCGCGACCCGTCGAGCGTTGTAGGCATCGGCACCCACTTGCCCGACGCAACCCATGATGACCTCGTCGATGACCGTGTCCGGGCAGGCCTCGAGGGCCCGGCGCACCGCCGCGGCGCCCAGCTCGTGGGCCGGCACCTCGGACAACGACTTGGCGTAGCTCCCGATCGGGGTGCGGGCTCCGGACACGAGCACGACGCTCGGTGCGTGGGTAGGCATGGCTCTCCTATCGACCGACTAGTCGGTCGATGCTAGGTGCGGCGGGGTCGGTGGTCAAGGCACGAGTCCTATGGCGGCCCGGAGGTGTCCCTCGGCGCCCGGGCGGTAGAGCACGGCCCGCATGCCCACCCCCTGTGCGCCGGCGACGTTGCGGCGAAGGTCATCGACGAAGACGCAGTTCTGCGGATCGGTGTCGACCGCCTGCGCCGCAAGCAGGAAGGCGGCTGGATCAGGCTTGCGCTCGTTGATCCGCTGGGAGAGCAACACGATCTCGACGAGGTCCTCGAGGTCCTCGAGGTCATAGTCGTTCCCCCATGAATTGGACAGCACGGCGGTACGCCACCCGGCCGCGCGGGCCTGCCGCACGACCTGGCGGACGGGCTCGTTGTGCTCGAGGTGGGCCATCATCCGTGCGAGCAGGCCATCGGGCCGGACGGGACTGCCTGACGCTGTCCGCAGGCCCGACGCCACTTCGGCCTCGAACTGCGAGGCGGTGAGGTGGCCGCGTTCGACGAGGTGCAGCGCACTCCCGGGCTCGTTGTGCAGTGACCGCATGTGCCGGCGAAAGGACTCGCGGTCGATGTCCTCGAGTTCCATCCAGCGCTCGAACGAGGCGTTCATGGGAGTGGTGAGAACCCCGCCCCAGTCGAGGATGAGCGCTCCCGGGGCCGCCTGGGTCACGATCCGGGGAGGGGTTCGGTGCCGATCCCTCGCATGAGGTAGTCCCAGAACTGGACTGCGATCTGACGTGCCGTCAGCGGGCCGCCCGATCGAAACCACTGGTAGGCCCAGTTGCTCATGCCGAAGAGGGCCAGGGTGACCAATCTGGGGTCGACGCCGCGCAACTCGCCGGATTCATTCCCGGCGACGATGACCGCCTCGACCGAGCGCTCGTATGCGTCTCGCTTGGCCTTGATCACCTCCTGCTGGGTGATCGGCAACTCGCGGTAGTGCTCGAAGAAGACCCGGACGTGGCCGCGATGGGTGTCCATGAGGTCGAAGACGTCACCGAAGACCTCGAGCAGTTCCTGGGGCGGACTCAGCCGTGCGATGGCTCGCTGCTCCTGGCGCTCGATGAGCAGGTTGATGAACTCCTCGTGGATGGCGAACAGGATGTCGTCCTTGCTCGCGAAGTAGTGGTACAGCGAGGGCTTGGCCAGCCCGACCGCCCTCGCGATGCGCTCCATCGACGTGGTGGCGAAGCCCTCGGTCTCGAACAACTGGGCCGCGGTGGCCACGATGTCGCGGCGTCGGGCATCGGCCCGCGGCTCGTCCATCGCAGGGCCTCCCTTGGTTCGTGCGGCCTCTGGTCTCGAGGCCGGACGTAGGCTAGCATCGACCGTCTGGTCGGTCGACTGCTTTGGTTGAGGAGATGCCGGTGCTGGGGATGCTCGTAGGCGGCAGCGTGGCGGGCAACGATTTGGCATACATGCTGGCGCACCGTCGACCACGTGTCGCATGATGAAATTCCAATCCTCGGACATTCGTGCCTCGGCGATCCGGTGCCAGTCGGTGGGAGGACCCCATGCCTAGAGCGATGACGGTGCAGAAGGCCCGCGAACTCGTGCTCTCCGAGGGGATGATCCCGCCGGACACCGAGTTCGAGCTCCGGCCGGAGGTCCTGAGCTCGTGGCGGCGATCGATTCTCAGCGGGGCCCAGGTGGGGCTCCCCGAGCTTCCCTTCATCGGGGAATCGGACATCGAGAGCGTCCTGTGCTTGGCGGCGGACCCTGTCCTGAGCCGGCTGGCCGATCGGCTGTCGGGCCTCGGAGCCGGGGTGCTCCTGGCCGACCGGAACGCGAAGATCCTGCGCCGGTGGGCGTCGGACTGCAGCATCCTTCCGCTCCTTGACACGCTGCGATCGGACTCCGGGTTCACCGGTGCCGAGGAACTGGTCGGCACGAACGGGATCGGGACGGTGGCGGAGACGGGCCGGCCGATCATGATCGTCGGCCACGAGCACCTCATGGAGAAGATGGTGCCGTTCGCCTGCGTCGGCGTCCCGATCCACAATCCGATCTCGCATCGGCTCGAGGGCATCATCACCATGTCGTGCCGCGCAGAGTCGGCGAGCCCGCTGCTCACCCCGCTCATGGTCAGCGCGGCCGCCGATGTCGAGCACCGGATGCTGGAGCAGGCATCACAACGGGAGCGACTGGTCCTGGATGCCTACCTGGCTGCGAGCCGTGGCGGGGCGCGCCGGGTTGCTGGCGTGGGCCACGACATCTTCATCGCCGGTCCGCGCGTGACCCAGCTGCTCGGGGACATGCAGCAGGCCGTCATGTGGGAGACCGTGCGTGAGGCGCTCGGGGTCCGTGCCGAGGCCCGCGCCGAGCTGGTTGTCGGCTCCGACCGCGTCGTGCCGATCACCTGCCAGCCGATCGAGAGCGACGGCAGCATCGTCGGCGCGCTCGTCGACTTCGGCAACCCGGTGGCACCGCGCGCGTCGCCCTTCACGTCTCGGCCGTCCGGTCCCCCGCGCAAGGCGTCCCTCCCCGGTCTCGTCGGGTCGAGTTCGGCCTGGAAGGAGGTCGTGTCCACGGCACGGCGGGCCGCCTCGGGAACCGGGCCCGTCCTCATCGCCGGCGAGGTCGGGGTGGGCAAGCTGTCCCTGCTCGTAGCCGCTCTGGAAGAGGCTGCCCCCGGCGACGTCGTCGAGGTCATCGACTGCGCTCGGCCGGAGTGGACGAGCGTCACCGGTGCGCTGGACGAGCTGCATGATGCGTTCGGGGCCAAGCCCGCGGTCGTGGTGCTGCGGCACCTCGAAGCCATCCCGCCCAGCGTCGCCATGGCGTTGGCATCCCGGCTGTCCCTCGACGGAGTGGGGACGCCCCGGATGGCGGCCACCTTCACGTCGGCGAGCGGCATGCCGGCCACTCCGGAGCACGAGCGCCTCGTGGCCGTCCTGGGCGGCACGCAGGTTCACATCCCCCCACTGCGCGAGCGAAGCGAGGACATCCCCCTCGTGGCCAGTGCCGTCCTTCGTGACTCGGCCGCCGGCCGGGTCACGCTGTCTCCCGGAGTCATGCGGGCTTTCGTCCGCGCCCCCTGGCCCGGCAACGTCCTGCAGATGCGGTCCATGCTCGAAGGGCTGGCCGCGAACCTGTTGGGCGAGATCCAGCTGGCGCACCTCCCGGCGGACATCCAGGCCTGCGCGACGCGACGGCAGCTGACGAACCTCGAGCATCTCGAGCTTCGGGCGATCCTCGATGCGCTGAAGCAGGCCGGCGGCAACAAGGTGGTGGCCGCGAAGATCGTCGGGGTCTCCCGCTCGACGCTCTACCGGAAGCTGAACTCCTATCGCATCGACCCGGATGCCCACTACTTCTGACAACGGGCACGGCGTGACGGGGGAGAGCGTCCTCGATCTGTTCGAGGCTTCCGCGCGCGCCGAGCCCGATGCGGTGGCGCTGGCCTATTTCGGGGCCGTGATGGGTCGCGCCGAGCTGGACGGCCTCAGCGAACGAGTGGCCAGGGTGTTCGCCGAGGCGCGGGTCGGCGAAGGCGACCGGGCCATCATCTGCCTCCAGAACACGCCGCTCATGTGCGCGGCCCTCCTGGCGTGCTGGAAGCTCGGGGCGATCGCCATCCCGGTCAACCCGATGGTCCGGACGATCGAACTCGGCCATATGGCGAGGGACTCGGGTGCGCGGCTGCTCGTGGCCGAGCCCACCCTCGCCGACGTGGTTCACGAGGTCATGTCCTCCCTGCCGTCGCCGTTGGAGGTGCTGTGGTCCAGTCCCCACGACCTCGCCGGCCGTGATCCCATCCCGTTCACAACGGATGACGAGGTCGTACCGCCGTTCGGGTCGCGACTGCTCGACGCCCTAGCCGCGCTGGACTCGCTGCCCCCGGACCAGCGACGCGTGTCGCCGGGCCTGCGGCGTCGGCACGACCTGGCCCTGATCTGCTACACGTCCGGCACCACCGGGCCCCCTAAGGGCGCCATGATCCGGCACGCGAACCTCACGTATCAGGCGACGACGATGGTGCGGTGGTACGGGCTCGCCGAGCATGAGCCAGTCATCACCCTGCCGCCGATCTTCCACATCACCGGTATGGGGCAGAACCTCGCCCTGTGCCTGGCCAACGGCCTGCCCCTTGTCCTGACCTATCGGTTCGAGCCGCGGACGGTGCTGGGACTCGTCGAGCGGCATCGGCCGGTCTACGCGATTGCGGCGATCACGGCCTTCGTCGCGCTGTCCGCGGAACCAGGTGCATCCGCGGCAAATCTCGGTAGCGTCCGGGCCCTCTTCAGCGGCGGGGCCGCGGTGCCGGTGGGCGTGGTCGACGCGTTTGAGCAGCGTTTCGGCTCGTACATCCACAATGCCTATGGCCTCACCGAGTCAGCGTCGGCGTGCATCCTCGTGCCGATGGGGGAACGTGCTCCGGTCGACCAGACATCTGGCGCGCTGTCCATCGGCCGGGCGATCCCGGGGACGACCGTGAGCGTCGTCGATGACGACGGGAAGCCGGCTGCCACAGGGACGATTGGCGAGCTCGTGGTGCAGGGCCCGGGAGTCTGCGCCGGCTACTGGGGAAAGCCGGAAGAGACCGAGAACGCCTTCAGGTCCGACGGCCTGCACACGGGCGACGTGGGCTTCGCCGACGAGGATGGCTGGATCTACATCGTCGATCGCAAGAAGGACCTCGTCGTGGTCAGCGGCTATAAGGTGTGGCCCCGCGAGGTCGAGGATGCCCTATACCTGCACCCGGGCGTCCGCGAGGCCGCAGTCGTCGGCATCCCCGACGACTACCGGGGCGAGACCGTCATCGCCTTCATCGTGCTCCGGGCGGGTGGCTCGGCGACGGAGGAGGACCTGCGCGCGCACTGCCGCCACCTCCTTTCGGCGTACAAGTGCCCGACGGAGTTCCACGTCGTCGACGGACTGCCCAAGACCGCCAGCGGCAAGGTGCTGCGCCGCGAGCTCGCGGCGTCGCGCGTTCGCGGAGCCTGACCAGCTGCGTCTGCGAGGTCAGCCTGGGTTGTGCTGCCGCATCTCGCGACGGCCGAGGGCACGAAGGTGGACCTCGTCCGGACCGTCAGCCAGGTGCAGCGTGCGTGCATGGGCCCAGAAGAACGCCAGCGGGAAGTCCTGCGAGACTCCGGCCGCCCCGAAGGTCTGGACGGCCCGGTCGATGACGTCCGTGGCCATGGCGGGCACCGCGATCTTGATCGCCTGGATGTCCGCGTGCGCGGCCTTCGCTCCCTGGGTATCAATCAGCCAGGCCGCTCGCAGCACGAGGAGCCGAGCCTGCTCGATCCGGATCCGGGCCTGCGCTGCCCACTCGAGGATCACGCCGCGCTCCGAGAGCGGGGCGCCGAAGGTGGTGCGCCGTGTGGCCCGCTGGCACATCAACTCCAGCGAGCGCTCCGCCATGCCGATCAGCCGCATGCAGTGGTGGATACGCCCCGGCCCGAGCCTTGCCTGGGCCATGGCGAAGCCGTCCCCCTCGTGCCCGATCAGGTTGCTGGCGGGAACCCGGACATCGACGAAGTGCACCTCACCGTGCCCGCCGATGCCGCCGTCGAGGTAGCCGTACGTCTCCAGGGGCCGGACGATCGTGACCCCGGGGGTATCGCGTGGGACTAGGACCATGCTCTGCTGGTGATGCCGATCGGCCTGCGGGTCGGTCTTGCCCATCACGATGAAGATCGCGCATCTCGGGTTCATGGCGCCGCTGGTCCACCACTTGCGTCCGTTGATGATGTAACTGTCTCCGACGCGCTCGATCCGCGTCGCGATGTTCGTCGCATCCGACGAGGCGACGTCCGGCTCGGTCATAGCGAAGCCTGAGCGGATCTCCCCGGCAAGCAGCGGCTCGAGCCATCGCGCCTGCTGCTCCGGGGTCCCGAACATGTCGAGGACCTCCATGTTGCCGGTATCGGGTGCCGAGCAGTTGATGGCCTCCGGCGCCACGTGCACGCTGCGACCGGCGAGTTCGGCGATCGGCGCGTACTGGACGTTGGTGAGCCCTGCACCGCGATCTGAATGCGTGAGGAAAAGGTTCCACAGGCCGCGGGCACGTGCCTCCGTCTTCAGATCGGCCATGATGGCGGGGGTCTCGAAGGTGCGACCGGCTGCCTCGTTGCGGCGTTCCTGCTCCTCGAACGTGCGCTCATTCGGATAGACGTGCTCATCCATGAAGGACTGCAAGCGCCGCACCAGTTCCTGGGTGGCGTCGTCATGGCCGAAGTGCATCGGGTCTCCAGTCAGTGGCGGGCGCGGTTCAGATCCGTACGGGGAGGGTCACGCCACCGTCCACGACGATCGTCTGGCCGGTGATCCAGTCGGACTCCGACGAGACCAGGAAGGCGATGGCGCTGGCGATATCGCCGGGGACCCCGAGGCGTCGCAGTGGGTATGCCTCGCTGGCGCCCTCCTCGTCTGCCTCATACAAGGCCCGCGCGAACTCCGTCTTCACCACCCCGGGCGCGACCGCGTTGACCCGCACCTTGGGCCCGAGCTCGTTGCCAAGTTGACGGGTCAGGGCGATCACCGCTGCCTTGCTGACGCCGTACATCCCGATGCCGTCGGCGGCTTGGATGCCGGCGACCGAAGCGACGTTCACGACGCGACCGCCATGCTCCTGCATCCACGCGGCGTAGCACGCCTGGGTCCAGGCGAGCCCCGCCAGGACATTCACGTCGAGCACCTTGCGCGCGGCGCCGAGTTCGATCCCGATGACGGGTCCGTAGACAGGGTTGATGCCCGCGTTGTTCACCAGGATGTCGACTCGCCCGAAGTGCTCCATGGCACTGGCAACGGCGCTCGCCTGGTGGTCTCGGTCATCCGCCTTGCCGGCGACGCCCATGGCGCACTGGCTCCCGCCGAGCGTCGTCACCGCCTCGCGAAGGGCATCCTCGTTCCGCCCGGTGATGCACACGCGCGCGCCATCGTCCACCAAGCGCTGGGCCACGGCGAGCCCGATGCCGCGGCTTGCACCGGTGACGATGGCCGCGAGTCCTGCCAGTGAGGTCATTCCGGCAGGCTAGGCCGTTTGAGGACTTCCTACTGTCGCAGAATCATCCATCGCCCGCCCACCTTGCCCAACGCGGGTGCGGGCCACCGGACTCGTCACAGCTTCAGGCCACCACGGGCGGCTTCTGTCGCCGGTCCCAGTCCAGCCGGAACACATCGGGCCTGGAGTAGTTCGCCGTGCCGTTCACCCACCACTTGGTGTTCAGGGTGGACCTGAGGTCGATCTCGGCCGTCAGGATCGTCTCCTGGTCGAAGACCGGTCCAGCGAGGTAGCCCCCTCCCGGCGCGATGATGGCGCTGCCGCCGTGGCTGTTCCACAGGCTGTGATCGCCGAAGTCGGCCAGGCCGCTCGGCACGCTGTCGATGCTCATCACCTCGCGGGCGGACATGACGAAGCATGCGTTCTCCATGGCCAGTTGCCGGTTGCTCGCATCGATCATCTGGTCCATGAACGAGAAGCCGGGCCACAGGGCGGCGTGCACCTGGATGCCGAGGGTGCAGCACGCGTATCGAGCAAGGGCCATGTTGTGCTCGTAGCACATGAGGCCGCCGATCCTGCCGACGCCGGTCGTGTGGGCATCGAGGTCCGAGCCGTCGCCGCGCGACCATACGAGGGCCTCGGTGATCGTGGGGATGAGCTTGCGGTGCTTTCCTCGCAGCGTGCCGTCCGCGCCGATGAACGCCATCGTGTTGTAGACCGCGTCGGAGCGATCCCGCTCGTTCAGGCCGAGGACCACCTCGGTTCCGGCCGCGCGCGCGCAACGGCCGATCTGGTCGATCTCGGGGCCCGGGACCTCGATCGCGCTCATGGCGAAG
Organism: Actinomycetota bacterium; assembly: GCA_030681835.1. Lineage (GTDB taxonomy): Bacteria > Actinomycetota > Actinomycetes > S36-B12 > S36-B12 > UBA10649. Next base: position 22,575 of record JAUXRN010000188.1, on the reverse strand, counting down.
GCGCGCCAGGTGGGGAAGTAGTCCGGATGCCGGGTGACGCCCTGGAAGTACGGGTAGCCCGTGAGCCAGGCCTCGGGAAACACCACCAACCTGGCGCCCTGGGCGGCCGCCTCTTCGATGGCGGCGCACGCCCGGGTGGTTCCTGCCGCCGCGTCGCAGAAGGACGGGGCCCACTGCACGACGGCAGCGACGAACGGCTCCGGGAACCGCGTCACGGCCCGTGCCCCCCGCGCCCCTCGCGGTCGGGCCCCCCAAGTTCGGGCATGGTACCCGTCAGCCCTGGAGGAAGGCCGCCGCGCGCTCGGCCACCTCGTCGAGCCGGCGCAGGTCGTCGTCGCGCGACGTCGTCACCATGCCCACGTTGACGAAGTCCACACCGTTGGCGGCGTAGGTCTCCAGGTCTGATGCGGTGACGTCGCCGGGGGCGCAGCCGATGCCGACGTCCTCGGGATTGCGGCCAGCCTCCTCAAGCAGGGCGCGGAACTTCGGCGCAGAGGCGCTGAGCAGCGGATCCTCGGCCGGGGGAGTCGGGTACCACACGTCCGCCCACTCGGCGGCGTGCTTCATCGTCAACGGCCCATTCCCGCCCAGGAGGACGGGCGGCCCGCTGATGGGCTTCGGCCACGCCCAGCTCGGCTGCAGGGAGACGAGCTCCCCGTCGAACTCGGCCACGTCGTCCTGCCACAGCCGCCGCATCAGCATGACCTTCTCGCGCACGAGCTTCTGGCGGCCCTTGAACGGCACTCCGAGGTTCTCGAACTCGTCCGCGTTCCAGCCGAAGCCGACGCCGAAGTCGAAGCGGCCCCCGGACAAGTAGTCGACTGAGGCGACTTCCTTGGCCGTGTTGACCGGCTCCCGCAGGGCGAGCAGGCAGATGCCGGTACCCACCCGGAGCCGGGTGGTCGCCGAGGCGGACAGGGTGCAGCTGACGAACGGGTCGAAGGTCTGCCGGTAGAACTCGGGCAGCTCACCGCCTCCGTAGACGTCCGGGTAGCTGGTGGCTCGGCTCACGGGGATGTGGGAGTGCTCGGGGAACATGAGCCTGGTGAAGCCGCGGGCCTCCACCTCTCGGGCCAGTTCGTCGGGGCGAAGACCGTTCGATGTCGCGAACGCGTAGATGCCAACCTGCATGCCGACCTCCTCTGGGTGGTGGCCATCACACTCCAGGCTGCGCCACCCAGGGTGTCCCAGAAAGACACGGCGGGCCCCGACGGCGGATCGCGGTGGTAACGATTCGGCAACCGCCGCGCTTCCCGGGTGATCCACGTGAGGGCGAATCCGCGGAGTGACGCTCGTCTCACAATGAGACATCTTGCGCCGTAGCGACTGTGACACGTTGCGGCACGTTAGGAGCGTCCGACCGGGCGGTCGGGCTTCATGGACGGCGGGAGACTCTGTGCATCGGCCAGCACGCGGTTTCATCACACCCCTCACGGTCATTGGGGTGGGTGTCCTCATCATGCTCGGGCTGGCCGGCCTGCAGACCTCCGGCTCGGTCTTCGGGCAGGGCATCCTCTCGGCCTTCACGCCCTTGGTCGGGATCATGATCCTGGCGTCCGCGGGTCAGGCCCTCGTGATCGGGACCGGTGGGATCGACCTGAGCGTCCCGTCTGCGATCACGGTCGTGGGCATCATCATGCTGAAGTACCCGGGCGGCGAGGCGAACATGCTCGTCCCGGCCATCGTGGTGTCGCTGATCGCCGTCTTCCTCATCGGCCTGGCGAACGGCGTGCTGGTCGAGGTGTTCGGACTGAACTCGCTCGTCGTCACGCTCGCCGTGGGGATGCTGGCCATCGGGTTCGGCCGTCTCTACCGGGGCCAGATCCTCAATGTGTCAAGCGTGCCGCAGCCCCTTGTGGACTTCAGCGGCAACAACGTCGCAGGGATCAGCTACATCCTGATCGCGAGCATCGCCTTTGCGGCCATCGGGACAGGGGTCCTGTGGCTGACCGTTCCCGGGCGCCGACTGGTGGCCAGCAGCGCGTCGGTGGCGGCGGGCGTCCTCGTCGGTCTCAAGGCGCACACCTATCGCGTCTTCGCGTACGTGATGGCAGCCCTTCTCTACGGCGTCGCCGGGATCCTCCTGTCTGGCCTGCTCCGCACTCCCGACCTCACTATCGGCACTCCCTACCTCCTGGCCCCCATCGTCGCCGTCGTCCTGGGCGGTGCCGTCCTTTCCGGAGGCCGGGTGAGCTTCGTTGCCACCCTGCTCGGCTCGGTCTTTGTCTCCCTGCTGACCCTGAACCTCCAGGTCGCGGGCTTCACCGGCGGCGCAACCGCCCTCGTCCAGGGCCTGGTCCTTGCCCTGGGACTCACCATGGTTTTCCTCCTGCGCGACAAGAAGATTCTGCGGTCTGTCTTCGGCAAGCGCGAAGCAGGAGGAGATACGGCCCTGCTCCAGGGGTCCGTCCACTAGGGAAGGAATGCGAATGGATAGTTCCACCACTGCTCGGGGAAGGACGCGTCGAGGCATGGCGACTAAGGGCCTCGCGGCCGTCGCTGTCGGCCTCTCCGCGGCTCTTGTCCTGGCTGCCTGTGGGTCGAGCAGCTCCACGGAGTCCTCGGCCGCAGCCTCGTCGGAGGCCCCTGCGTCGGAGGCCCCTGCGTCGGAGGCTCCTGCGTCGGAGGCACCCGCAGAGTCCGCTGACCTGCAGGCGACCGTCGACAAGGCCATGAACACCACCGGCGTTGACGCGGCCAGCCTCGACCCGGCCATCCAGTCGGCACTCACCCGTGCGGCCGCAGAGCTGACGCCAGAGCAGATGCAGCTGGCCGTTGACTGCTGGTCGAACAGCGACTGCGAGATCCCGGGCGGCGGCGACATCACCGTTGGCTACATCTCGCCCGAGCTCAACACGTGGCGCAAGTCCGCCCGCATGGAGGCCATCCTGCAGGCGATCACGTACCCCGAGGTCGGTCGCATCATCTCGGTGAAGCCGGAGTACGACCTGGCCCAGATGCAGGCGGGCGTCCGCGCCCTGTCCGCTGACGGTGCTGATGTCATCGTCGGCTACAACGACTTCGGCCCTGCCCTTGCCCCCGCCTTCCAGGCGGCGCAGGAGGCCGGCGCGGTCGTGTCGATCTTCGTCGGACCGTCCCCGGACACGCCGACGGCCGCGATCGCCAGCCAGGTGACCGGCGACGTCTGCGCTCAGGGCACCTTGATGGCGCAGAAGGCGCAGGAGATCCTCGGCACCGAGGGCAAGATCGCGTTCTTCAACGGCACCCCGGGCAACCCCCAGGGCGCGGCGTGGAACAAGTGCCTCGAGGAGGAGCTCGCCGCCAATGCGCCGGGCATCGAGGTCGTCTTCAAGGCCGACACCAACTGGACCCTCCAGGGGGCCTTCGAGGCAGCCACCGCCCTGCTCGCCACCGGTGAGGACGTGCAGATCATCATGTACGACTACGCCGATCCGATGACGCAGATCGTGAAGGCCTACGACCAGGCTGGGAAGCCCGTTCCGGACTTCATCACCTGGACCTCGAACAACGACCTGTTCAAGGAGTGGGAGGCAAAGCAGGCGACGGACGACCCGTTCCTGCTCTTCGACACCAACTCCCTGACCTGGACGTCGCGGGTCTCGGTGTCGAACGGGATCGAGCAGATCATGTCCGGTAACCCGGCGCCTGAGCTGGTCATCTACCCCTTCCCCTTCATCGAGGTGAAGGCTGGCGACTACAAGGCCGACAAGCCGGCCGACTACCCGGGTCAGACCCTGATCCCGGACGCGGTCATGGATCAGATGCTCAGCGCATCCTCCTGACGCACCACGCTTGGTGGCCGGCCCGCGAGGGCCGGCCACCAAGCCGCTCGGCTTCGTACAATCGCCCGATCCTGGCTCCGCACACCGATAGGGACCCTCGTGAACCCCACGACTGACGCCTCGCCATCGCCCTCAGCCGGCTCCTCGGCAGAGACGATGACCTTGCGCACGGAGGGCCTGTCCAAGACCTACGGCATTGTGCGCGCGCTCCAGGCGGCGAGCATCAACTTGGCCCCTGGTGAGATCCACGCACTCGTGGGGGAGAACGGCTCGGGCAAGTCCACCTTCGTCGGCCTTGTGTCCGGCACCGTCCCGCGCGATTCCGGGACGATCACCGTCGAGGGCCAGCCGCTCGACCCGCGCTCGCCGCGGGACGCGCAGGCCGCCGGCATCCTGACCGTTTTCCAGGACGGTTCCTTGATCCCGGGCCTGACGGTCGCCCAGAACTTCTACATCGGGACTCCCGCGGCCCTGCGGCCGGCCTACAGCGACATGGCGAAGTGGACCAGCGGGATCCTCGAGCAGTACGGCCTCGGCACGATCCCCGCCGATGCCAAGACATCGTCGATCGACCCGGGGGACCGGCAGCTCATCGAGATCGTGCGCGCCATCGCCGCCAAGCCCCGGCTGCTCATCCTCGACGAGGCCACCTCGGCCCTCGACGCGTCTGGCGTGGACCGGGTGCTGGACCTCGTCGTCGGTGTCGGCGCGTCGGGATCGAGCGTGCTCTTCGTGACCCACCGCCTGTCCGAGGTCTTCCGAGTGGCGCACCGGATCAGCGTGCTGCGCGACGGGATCCTGCGCGCCACGATGCCCAGTTCCGAGACGGACTACGAAGGCCTCGTCGAGATCATGGCCGGCACGTCCGTCGACGTCGAGTACCCGGAGCGCTCGGTTGTCGACGAGTCGGCCACCGCGCTCCTCGAGGCGCGCGACCTTGACGGGCCTGGCTTCGGCCCGGTGTCCCTGACCGTGCGGGCGGGCGAGATCGTCGGGATCGCCGGCGCCGACGGCAACGGCCAGCGGCAGTTGCTTCGCGGCCTCGCCGGCGTCGGCGAGCCGAGCGGCTCCCTGACGATCCAGGGCAGGCCGATCCGTGGCTATGGGGAGGCGGTGCGCAATCATGTCCTCTTCCTGAGTGGCGACCGTCGAAAGGAGTCGCTCTTCCAGCCCCTCAGCATCAAGGAGAACCTCACGGTCGGCATCCTGCGCCGCCTGTCGACCGCAGGCGTGATCAGCCCTTCCCGCCAGAGTGAGTCAATCGCCAGCGAGATCGACCAGTTCGGCATCAAGGCGGGCAGCCCGGTGCTGCCGGTGACGTCGCTGTCGGGCGGCAACCAGCAGAAGGTGGCCCTGAGCCGGGCCCTGGTCACGGAGCCACGAGTCATGCTCATCGAGGAGCCCACCCAAGGCGTCGATGTGCGGTCACGCATGGACATCTACCGGATGCTCCGGTCGGCCGCTGACGGTGGCATCGGCGTCGTCATCGGCTCGTCGGACGCCTCGGAGCTCGCCGGCATGGCGGATCGGATCATCGTCATGTCGCGTGGCAAGGTGGTCGCGGAACTGGCAGGCATCGGGTCCAGCGAGGAATCGATCGTAGGCAGTTTCTCCGTGGCTACCCACACCACCGTCACGTCCCAGGTCGACGACGCCCCGATCCAGGTGGAGAAGGGTCGCCTGCGCCGGATGTTCGGAGGGGCGGAGGACTTCGTCCGGCTGGCCGGGCTCTCACTGATTGTCGCTGCCATCTGGATCGCCGCGATCATCATCGAGCCCAACTTCGGCAGTGCCCAGAACTTCTACAACGTGCTCCTGCTGACCCTGCCTCTTGCGGTGCTGGCGGTCGCGCAGTTCTCCGTCATGCTCCTCGGGGGGATCGACGTCTCGGTCGGCGCCATGGTCGGACTGACCGTGGTCGTCATGTCCTTCTTCATAACCGAGGGCAACGTCATCCCGCTGCTGCTGCTGTCGCTGCTCATCGCCCTACTCCTGGGGCTGATCGTGGGTGGCGTCAACGCGACGTTGACCCAGTACGTCAAGCTGTCACCGGTCATCGCCACGATCGCGACGTTCGGCATCGTGGGAGGCGTGGCGCTGATCCTGCGACCGACCGCAGGTGGGCTGATCAACTTCGACCTCATGAGCTTGATGACCAAGAAGATCGGGTTCATCCCGCTGCCGCTCCTCATCATCATCCCGCTCCTCTTCGTTGCCGACCTTGTCTTGTGGCGGAGCCGCTTCGGCCTGCTAGTACGTGCGGCCGGACTCGAGCCCGTGTTCGCCTTCCGGCTCGGCGTCAACGTCAATCGGATGCGGGTGCTGTCGTACATCGCAGCCGCGGTGATCGCGTCGATCGCCGGCATCCTCGTGGCCGGGCAGGTGGGCACCGGTGACGGGACGGTGGGAAACAGCTACACGTTGCTGGCCATCGCGGCCCCCGTGCTGGGTGGGGCGAGCCTGCTGGGCGGTCGCGGTTCGTTCGTCGGCTGCCTCGTCGGTGCCCTGATGCTGTCCCTGGCCACGGCCGTCGTGCCGGCGCTGAAGCTGTCCGATGCGATCAGCTTCCTGCTGATCGGCAGCCTCACCCTGATCGCCCTGCTGGCCTATTCCAGCGCGGGAGGCGCCATCAGCGGGTTCCGGCGCGACCTGACGCGACGGCTCGGCCGCTAGCGCCCTGTGACCCACGTCGGATCACGCATGAGCGCCCAGCGCGTATTCGCCAGCCCCAGCCGATACATCCAAGGGCCGGGGTCGCTCGAGCGACTGGGCGAGTTGATCGCGCCGTTGGGCACGATCCCGATCGTCGTGACCGACGCACCCGTCCTGGCCCTCCTCGGTGACAGGCTTCGCGGCATTCTCGCTGCCGCCGGACTGGACCCGCTGGTGCTCACCCTCGATGGAGAGATCACGTACGAGGCCGTTGACGCACTTGCGCGGACCTGCGATGGGGTGCCGGGCAGCCTCGTGGTCGGGGTCGGGGGCGGCAAGGCCCTCGATGCGGCAAAGTCCGTTGCATTGCGCCTGGACCTCCCAGTCGCGACGGTCCCGACGATCGCTTCAAACGACAGCCCGACGAGCAGCGCGATCGCGATGTATGACGACAGCCATGCCCTCATCGCTGTCGACCACCTGCCCTCAAACCCGGTGCTCGTCCTCGTCGACACATCTCTCATTGCGGCGGCACCGGCCGATTTCCTGCGGGCGGGCATCGGTGATGCGATAGCGAAGAAGTTCGAGGCGGATGGCTGCGCCGTCGGGACGGGAATGACACCTCTCGGCACGCGGCCCCTGAGGATCGCGACTGCCATCGGCGACGACTGCTACCGAGCGTTGCGCCAGCATGCGATCCAGGCCATCGCCGACTGCGAGTCGGGCGTCGTCACGGACGCCCTCGAGCAGACCGTGGAGGCCGTGGTCCTCTTGAGCGGACTGGCCTTCGAGAACGGGGGCCTGTCGGTGGCTCACTCGCTCACCCGCGGCCTGATGCGGGCCGATGGTGCGCGACGGCTGCCGCATGGGTACCACGTGGCTTGGGGCGCCCTGGTGCAATTGGCCGCCGAGGGTCGCGCAGATGGGGAGATCGCGGACCTGATGGGCTTCCTGAGAGCCATCAGGCTGCCGGTGTGCTCGGCGGACCTGGGGATCGACGCGCCGGCGGACAGGGCTTTCGCCGAGATCGCGGTGCACACGATGACCGCCCCGCACCTCGCCAACTTCCCCATCGAGGTCACTGAGCCGCTCCTCATCGAGGCAGCCCAACGTGTCGATGCCTTGGCCGGGCTGGGCACCCGAAGCGGCGCCTAGGCGTTGGCGAGGATCGCCCGGATGAACCGGGGCAGGTCCACCTCGTACCGGGACTCCAGGTACTCCTGCGACCCGCACTCGAAGAAGGAGTCGGCGAGGCCGATCCGCTCGACCGGCTTGAGCATCCCGGCGTCGAACATCGCCTCGATGACCAGCGTGGCGAGGCCACCCGTGGTCTTGTGGTTCTCGGCCACGATCAGTCGGTCGTACTGGCCGGCGAACGCCAGGACGCCGGCGGTGTCGAACGGCTTGATGGTCGGCACGTGGAGCACCCCCACGCCGATGCCCTGCTCAGCCGTCGCCTTGGCCGCATCAAGCGCGCGGGCTGTCATGTACCCCGTCGAGATGATGCCCACGCGCTCCCCACGCCGAAGCTCCGCGGACTTCCCGACCTGGAAGCGGTACGAGCTGTCCAGCTCCACCGGCACGTTGCCGCGCAGCAGCCTGACGTACACGGTGCCGGGGATGTCAGCCACCGCACGCACGACCTGGCGCAGCTCGGTTGCGTCGCACGGGTCGATCACCGTGAGGTCGGCGATGCCGCGCATCATGTTCAGGTCCTCGGTGGCCTGGTGGGTGGCCCCGTAGCCGTTCACCAAGCCGGGCATGCCGGCGAAGATCTTGACGTTCGCCATGGAGTGCGCGCACGCGATGGCGACGAAGTCGTAGGCCCGACGTGTCACGAACACCGAGTACGTGGTGCAGTAGGCGATCTTGCCGACCTTGGCGAGCCCTGCAGACACGGCCACGAGGTTCTGCTCCGCCATGCCCACATTGAAGAACCGATCAGGATGCGCATCGCGGAAGGGAAGGATGTCGCTGTAGCGGCCCATGTCGGCCGTCAGGCCGACCACCTCGGGACGCTCCCGTCCCAGTGCGGCCAGTTCGTGGCCGAATGGGGCCAGCTCGGTGGTCTTGCCCTCGACCTCGATCAACTCTCCCATTCCTCGGGTGCGCCCGACCATCTCCTCCGCCTCAGACACGCGACACCTCCGGCCTGCCGGCCTCCAGCTCCTGCCGCATGACCTGCCACTCGTCATCCGGGATGCGAACGAAATGCGCGCGCTCGCGACGCATCAGTGAGGGGATGCCGAACCCGGGCGTGGTCCGCATGACGATCGCCTTGGGCCGCCCGTCGGTCGCGCGCGCCCCTGCCAAGGCGTCGACGACCGCCTCGATGTCGTTGCCGTCGATCTCGACCGTGTCCCAGCCGAAAGCCGAGATCTTGTCGGCGACCGGCTCGAGCGCCACGTGCACCGCGCCGTCGGCCTGGACCCCGTTGCAGTCGAAGAGGGCGACCAGGTTGTCGCAGCCGAAGGTGGCCGCCGACATCAAGGCCTCCCACGTCGACCCCTCCTGGAGCTCCCCGTCGGAGACCTCGCAGAACACGCGCGCAGGACCGGCGTCGATACGCAGCCCCACGGCCATCCCCACGGCCTGCCCGAGGCCCTGGCCGAGGGACCCCCCGACGATCTCGATGCCGGGAAGGTCGTCGAAGGTGCTCATCGGCAGGCGGGATCCGTTCAGGCCATACGTGGGCAGCTCGTTGGCATCGAGGTACCCGGCTTCGGCCAATACGGCGTACATCGCGATCGAGTAGTGCCCCGTGGACAGCAGGAAGCGATCCCGGTCAGGCCACTCCGGCTGAGAGGCGTCGTAGCGCATCTCATGGAAGTAGAGCGCGGCGAGGCAGTCGGCGATGCCCAGGCCCTGGGCGACGTATCCCTCCCCCTTGCCTGACGCCATGGACAGCATGGCGACCCGCAGGCGGTAGGCGCGCTCGCGCAGGGTGGCGAGGTCGCCCGCGTGCTCGACTGGTGTCATCGATCCCTCCGTGGGCGAAAGCGGGCGTCTCAGGCGTTGACGGAGGCGCCGTCGACGATGAACTCCGGGTATCCGTCGGCCTCGGACTGCCTCAGCGCGGCCACGTGGCCGCGCATGCCGGCCACATTCACCATGCACGCCCGGGGCTTCCCCGGGATGTTGGTCCCGTTGATCCAGGAGTCCGTCACGGCGAACAGCGTCGTGTTGTAGAGCTCATCGCAGGTCTCCACGAAGGAGAGCTCGACGTCACCCTTGACCTCGATGCTCTTGGCTCCCGTGTCGATGGCGTGCTTGATGAGTGCGGCGATGTAGTTGACCTGGAACTCGTGGGCGGGCGGCTGGTTCGTGAAGGGGGGGAAGGGCCCGAAGATCATGAACCAGTTGGGGAACCCGGCGGCGGTGATGCTCTCCCAGGCGAGCGGTCGCTCGGCCCACTTGTCGGCGAGGCTGACACCGTCGCGTCCGTACTGGGGGAACTTCAGGTAGTTGCCGGTGAAGGCATCGAAGCCGGTCGCAAGGATGATGACGTCGAACTCGCGCTCCACGCCGTCGGCTGTCTTGATCCCCCTGGGGGTGATCTCCGCGATTGCGTGGGCCTTGACGTCGACGAGCTCGACGTTGTCCCGGTTGAAGATCGCGTAGTAGCCGTCGTCGCACAGCGGACGCTTGGCGTAGAGCTCGTCCGGCGTGAGCAGCCGGGCGGTCTCCGGATCCTTGACGATCTCGCGGATCTTGCGCGCGATGAAGTCGGTGGCGGCCTTGTTCGCGTCGCGGTCGGCGACGACATCGGCATACACGCCGAGCATGAACTGGAAGCCGCCACCGCTGTTCCACTGCTTCTCGAATGCCTCCTCCTGCTCCTCCGGCGTGGCCGAGGCCGCGAGCTGATCGCTCTCGTGGATGCCGAAGGCGGACGCGGACTGGCGAACGCTCTCCCAGTACTCGTCGTAGTTCGCCTTGATGAAGTCCAGGAAGTCCGGAGCGATCGGCCGGTGTTGCGCCGGCACGGTCCACTGCGCATGCCGCTGGAACACGCTGAGGTGCTCCACCTCGGGGGCGATCGATACGGCCACCTGGACGCCGGTCGAGCCGGTTCCGATGAGTGCCACCCGCTTGCCCTTGAGGTCGACGCCGTCCTTGGGCCAGCGCGCGGTGTGGTACGACTCGCCGGCGAAGCTGGACAGGCCGGGGAAGTCGGGGACGTTCGTGGACGACAGCAGACCGACGCCCTCCACGAGGAATCGAGCCGCGTAATGCCGGCCGTCACCCGTGACGACCTCCCAGCGACCGGTCTCCTCGTTCCACCGGGTCCCGGTGATGGTGGTCTCGAACTGGTAGCTGCGGCGCAGGTCGTACCGGTCGGCGACGTGGTTGAGGTAGGCGAGGATCTCAGGCTGCAGCGGGTAGCGCTGGGTCCAGTTCCACTCGTTGAACAGGTCCTTGTCGAAGGAGTAGCAGTAGGCGGTCACCTCGGTATCCGAGCGCGCGCCGGGGTACCTATTCCAGTACCAGGTGCCGCCGACGCCTGTGGCCGTGTCGAAGGCCTGCACGGTCAGGCCCATCTCGTTGCGAAGCTTGTGGACGGAGTACAGCCCGCCGAAGCCGGCGCCGATCACCACCGCATCCACCTGGGTCGCATCCGGATCAAAGGCGATGTCGCTGCTGTCGGCCATGGGGCGCCGTCCTTCCTCGCGGGGCTGTTGAGGAATGGTCCCCTCGATCCGGTGCCGCGTGCTGTGCCATTTCCGGACGGTGTCCCAAAGTGGCACGGCTCCCGCGACTGGCCCGTCGCGATGCTGGGCGCTCAGGCACCGAGCACGGGAGGGCGTCAGCATGTCAGTCGGATTTGCGCGCAAGATGTGGGCCCTGGACTGCCCCACGCTCACCGTGGACGCCGTCACCCTGATGTATGGGCTCAGCGGCAAGGTGACGATCCCCATGCCCGCCTTCCTCATCGAGCACCAGAAGGGCTTGGTCCTGTTCGACACGGGCATCCACCCGGATGCCATCGAGGACGTCGCGAGCATCTACGGCAAGGAACTCGGCGATGCCCTTGGGCTCGGCGGCACGGTCGACCAGCGAATCGACCGGCAGATCGAGGCCCTCGGGTACAAGACCTCCGACGTGACCCACGTGATCTCGTCTCACCTGCACTTCGACCACGCCGGTGGCCACTACCTCTTTCCGAACGCGACGTTCTACGCCGGGGCGGGCGAACTTGCCTTCGCGCACTTCCCGGCCAAGCTAGGCGACTTCTGCTTCATCCCCGAGCAGGTCGCCGAGTACAAGAAGTGGACGTGGCGAGAGGTGCCGCAGGGGACCGACCACGACCTGTTCGGCGACGGCAGTCTCATCATCCTCTCCACGCCCGGGCACACTCCCGGAGAAGTGAGCCTGAAGGTGCGGCTGGCCAACCGGACCTTCCTCCTCACCGGTGACGCCGTGCACCTGCGGGCGGCGCTGGACCTTGAGTGGCCGTTCCCGCTGGACGTCGACACGCTGTCCGCGGTCCACAGCCTGCTGCGGATCAAGCGAATGGCGGAAGGCGAGGACCTCAGCGTCTGGATCAACCACGATCCCGATGACTGGGCCGAGTACCAGCACGCCCCCTACTGCTACGAGTGAGTCTGCGCCGTGCCCATACTCAATGACTACAGGTGCACCGACTGCGGGGTGCAGGAGCGCTGGACTGCCAGCCCGGCACCGGATGACGTGCCGTGCGCATCGTGCGGGGCTCCTGCCGCCCGGCTCTTCTCGGCCGTCGGGCTCAGCGGTCGGGCGAGGGTCCCGTCCGGGGACGCGCCCGGACCTCGGGCGCCCAAGGCGTCCCTGTGCACGCAGTACCCGCAAGTCCCTGGGCTGTGCCACATGTCCGAGAGCGCCGGTCGCATGTGGGTGGCGAAGTACCAGCGGGACAACCGGACGATCGAGCGCGAGCTGTCCCGCCAGGAGGCCCGTGCGGCGGAGAAGCCCCTGACGATGCAGGACGCGATCACGCACAATCACCACCCGACCCCGGCTCCGCCCGCGTCGACCGCCTAACCACCCACGCTGTCGATCACGGGCTGGGGCCTCCCGGCCACCTCTCCAAGGCGCAAGGTTGCCGGCAGGCCGGGCGCCCACCCCTCGGGGGACATGCCGGGCAGCACGCGCGCCTGCACGAGGGCGCCGCCTCGCAGCGAGACCAGTCCGATCGTGTACGGAACATCGGCGGCGAATGCCGGCGCAGGTGCGCGATGGACGGTCGACCACGACACGAGCGCAGCATGGCCGTCCGACGGGGCCAGGTGCAGTGATGTCGAGTGACAGGTGCCGCACACCGGACCCGGGGGATGCTGGATCGCCTGGCAGGCGTCGCACTCCTGGAAGCACAGGCGGCCCTCGGCCCACTCGTGCCAGAGCTCAGCGGCCGGCTCCATCGCCATGGGTCACCTCCGTTCCCCAGATCATCGTCGGCCCAGGATCATCGTCGTCTGGGCACCGAGGATGCCGCCGTTGCCGTGCACGAGGGCAGTCTCCGGGCGCCGGGCCAGTTGGTGGCTGCCCGCGTTGCCGCGCATCTGGCGGACGGCCTCGGTGACGTGAAGGATCCCGCCGGATGCGTTCGACAGCAACCCTCCGTTCGTGTTGCTCGGCAGCGGGCCTTCGCGGTCGAGCAGGCCGTCGCGGACGGCGGCGCCCGCCTCGCCTCTGCCGCACAGCCCGAAATCCTCCATGAGCATGAGGACGGTGATCGTGAAGCAGTCGTAGATCTGGGCCATGTCGAGGTCGGCGGGCCCGAGTCCGGCCATCTCGAAGGCAAGCGAGGACGAACGCCGGGCGGCCGTGTGCCCGGTCGTGAACAGGTCGGGATTGCGCAGGATCGACGAGTGCGAGAGCGCCTCGCCGAAGCCGAGGATGTGCACGGGATCATGTGCGTCGGGGACTCGGTCGGACCGGGTGACGACGACGGCGCCGCCGTAGTCCGTCACGAGCGCGCACTCCAGCCGGTGCAGAGGCGAGGACGCCATCGGTGAGCTGAGCACGTCGTCGACCGTGATGGGTGCGCGGTACTTCGCCTGCTCATTCAGGCCGGCGTGCTTGCGGAACTGCACGGCGACGGACGCGAGGTCCTCGGCCGTCGCCGCCCACCGGGACATGTACGACTGGGCGATCAGGCCGTAACTGGTCGTGATGAGCGGGCCTGAGGCCACTTCGAAGGCGGAGAGTGACGCCGCCAGTGCACCAGCCATGTCGTCCGGATTGCCCGACACCCGGTTGTCGGCCCAGACCGCGAGTGCCGTGGTGCAGGCGCCCCCGAGCACGGCGAGGGCCGCGTTTACCACGATGGACGATCCCGTGGCGCCGCTCCTGGAGTTGGTCTGGGACCACAACGGCCGAATGCCGAGGCTCTCGGCGAGATCGGCACTGAAGTCGAGATGGCGCTCGGCGAGTGAGTATCCGGTGACCACGCCGTCGATGTCCGCAATCTTCAAGCCAGCGTCGCGGATGGCGCCCAGGGCCGCCTCGACCCCCATGTCGATTGCGGTCCGCCCCGGTGACGGTGTCCGGTCCGACTCGCCCGCGCCGAGAATGACCGCGTTCACCATGGGGGGACTTGCTCCCTCATCGGGTGCGGGCGCTCATCGAATGTGGCCAATCGAGATGAACTTCGTCTCCATGAACTCCTCGAGGCCCATGTTGCCGCCCTCGCGCCCGAGTCCGCTCTCCTTGTACCCGCCGAAGGGTGCCTGGACCGCCGAGAAGGTGGAATCGTTGATTCCGACGGTCCCGAACTCCAAGGCCTCGCTCACCCTGATGGCGCGATTGAGGTCCCGCGTGAAGATGTAGGCCGACAGCCCGAAGGGAGTTGCGTTCGCACGGGCGACGACGTCGTCCTCGTCAGTGAATACGCTCAGTGGAGCCACCGGTCCGAATGTCTCCTCCTGCATGACCTGCATCGTTTCGTCGACGTCGATGAGGAGGGTGGGCTCGAAGAACTGATCGGTGCCGAGGCCCGACGACCGCGAGCCGCCCACGAGTACCTTGGCGCCCTTGCTGATCGCGTCCGCGACGTGGCGTTCGACCTTCTCGATGGCTGCGGGCTCGACCAGCGGCCCCACGGTGGTCAGCTCGTGCAGCCCGTCACCGACGGTCAGCGCGGACATGGCTGCCTGCAGCCGGGCCCCCAGCTCATCGGCGATGGACGCGTGGACGTAGATGCGGTTGACGGACACGCAGGTCTGGCCCATGTTGCGGAACTTCGAGGCCATGGTCTCGACGACCACAGCATCGAGGTCGGCGTCCTCGAAGACGATCGTGGGAGCCTGGCCACCGAGCTCGAGCGAGACCTTCTTCATCGTGTCGGCCGAGGCGCGCATGAGGATCTTGCCCACCTCGGTGGACCCGGTGAACGAGATGGCGCGGACCCGCGGGTCGGCCATGATCACGTCGGTGAACTCGTAGGGCTCTGGTGCGCAGACCACGGAGAGGACACCCTTGGGCAGGCCGGCCTCCTCGAAGGCGCGACCGATCTCGAGCGCCGACAACGGGGTCAGCTCGGCCGGCTTGGCGATCATCGAGCAGCCAGCACCCAGGGCCGCGCCCAGCTTTCGGAGCAACTGCACGGAAGGGAAGTTCCATGGCGTGATGGCCACGGTGATCCCGATCGGCTGCTTGGCGATGATGATGCGCTTCTCGGAGACACTGGCCGGGATGGTCATGCCGTAGGCGCGGCGGCCTTCCTCGGCGAACCAGTCCAGGAAGCCGACGCCGTACATGATCTCGCCCTTGGCCTGGGCCAGGGGCTTGCCCTGCTCCTGCACGAGGAGTGAGGCGAGCTCGTCGATCCGGTCGACCATGATCGCAGCGGCCCGGCGGATGATCGCCGACCGCTCGATGGCCGGCATCGCCGCCCACGCAGGCTGCACGGCCTCCGCCCCGTCGATCGCACGGCGTACATCGTCGGCCGTTGCCGATGCCACCTCGGCGACAACGGCCCCTGTGGCCGGGTTGTGCACGGGGAAGGTCCCGCTCGCCCCCGGCAGCTGCCATTCGCCTGCGATGAAGTTGCCGTAGATCATGATCGCCTTCCCTGATGGTGTGGTGAAGCCTGGAGGGCCCGACTAGGCGGGGATGATCGCCGCCCGTGACACGATGCGCGCCTCGCTCAGCTCGAGTGCCTCGGTGATCTGGTCCATGGTGAACTCGCGGTCGGTGAGCGCGTCGAAGGGGAATCGGTCCCGGTTGTCCGCAAGGAAGTCGATCGCGTCCCTCAGGTACCAGGGGTCGTAGCGCAGGACGCCTACGATCCGCAGTTGCTTGCGCGTGATCCAAGCGGGCGCGAATTTCAACTCGAACTTCTCGCCGACGTTGAGGTTGCCTACCGACGCGATGCTCGCGCCGACCCGCGCGTACTCGATCGCCTCGGCGAACGCCTCGGATCGCCCGGTCACTTCGATGATGACATCAGCTCCCACGCCATCGGTCAGCTCGAGGACGCGCTGGGTGCGCTCCTGAGAAGTCGTCAGCTCGGACATGTCCACGATGTGATGCGCGCCAAACACCTTGGCCGACTCGATCCGGACGGCCTCCTTCTCGACGACGATCACGTTGGCGCCGCTGCGGTTCGCCACGGCCGCGGCGTAGAGGCCGAGTCCGCCCGCGCCCTGGATGACCACGTTGAGTCCTCGCCGCACGCCGACCTGGTCGAGGCTGTAGATCATCTGCGCCAGCCCGCAGTTGGCGCCCGCGACCGCCGCGTCGCTGATCTCATCCGGCACCTTGTAGAAGAACTGGCCGGGACTGAGGTAGTAGTGCGTGGCGAATGCACCGTTGAAATGTGGCGGGCTGGTCGGCGGCAGGGCCATGGAGTTGACCGCGTTGGCGCACATGCTGAAATCGCCTCTGCCGCAGGGCGCGCACTTCAGGCAGGTGTGGTAGTAGACGGCCGCGACACGGTCGCCGACCTGCAACGGCTGTCCCGCCGAGTCCGTCGTGAGGCCCTCGCCCAGGACGGCGATCTCGGCCACGAACTCGTGGCCCATGGCGATGTCACGGAATGCCACGCTGAGGAAATGCCAGATATGCAGGTCCGACCCGCATACGTTCGCGCGGCGCACTTTCAGCAGGGCGCCGCCCGGCGGGATCTCGGGCAGGTCGTACTCGTGCAACTCAACCTGCTCAGGCCCAACAAGGGCGACAAGACGACCTTTCACGGGCTGCTCCCGGGTGCGTAGTGGCCTGGCCGAAGGCGGCGCTGAACCTGCTCTATCTCAGCATTCGCTCGTGTGGGCCGGGTGTTCCACATTGGAACAGGAGGGATGGAGGGGCTAGCGGCGCACCACGACGGCATCAACGGCGATCGCGCCGAAGGCCGGCTCGCCGACCGCGGCGCCCACCATCAACGGGTTCACGTCGACGCTCAGCACCGAGGGGTCGGCCAGCATCATGCTCCCCAGGGCCACCGCCGCCTGCGCCCAGGCCGCCACGTCCGTTGCGGGTTCGCCGCGGACACCGGCAAGGAGGGGCGCGATGCGCAGCCTGCGGATCGCGGCCTCGGCCGTCTCGGCGTCGAACGGCGGCACGAGCACTTCCACGTCGTCCAGGGCCTCGACGTACTTGCCGCCGGCGCCGACCAGGATGACCGGGCCGAAGACGGGATCCACATGGGCACCGACCAGTCCCTCGGTGACCCCGGCGATCATCGGGGCCACCAGGACGCCCTCATGCTCGATGCCGAGCCTCGACATCGTGGCGATCATGTCGGTCGCGGCAGCCTCGACATCGGCCGCCGTGGCCACCTTGAGGCGGACCAGCCCCAGTTCGCTCTTGTGCGTCGCTCCGGTGGGGCAGCCCTTCAGTGCGACGGGCTGGCCGCCGAGGCTGCGGAACGCCTCGGCCGCGGCCTGCGGCTCGCCGCACAGGATTGCGCCGACGGCCTCGATTCCGTGGGCCTGCAGGAAGGCCAGTCCCGCTGCCTCGCTCAGCACTGCGGCGTCGTTCGCGGGCATGCCTCTGCGGGTCTGCAGGGGACCAAGCCTTCGGGTCGCGTCCATCAGCTCATGGTGATGCAGGTACTGGCCGAGGGCGGCAATGGCGGACGCCTCGTCGTCGAACACGACCAGTCCGGCGTCGCGGAACGCCGCTGCCACGTTCTCCTGGGGGGCGGCCACGACCACCGGCATGTTGTCTCGCTGGGCAAACGCGGCGGCGTCGGTGGCGAACCGGGCCACGTCGTAGCCCTTGCCGGCGACGGGCACCCCGATGAAGCACGCGTCGACCGATCGGTCAGCCGCCAGCAGCGGGAGGACCTTGCCGAAGAGGCTGCTGTCGGTGAGCAGGGCGGCCGTGATGTCGATGGGGTTGGTCTTCGTGGCGAACGCGGGCAGCACTTCGGTGAGCGCGTCTGTCGTGGCCGCCTCGAAGGTCGTCACCGACAGGTCTGCGTCCGCGGCAGCGTCGGCACCGAGCACGCAGATGGCCCCTGAGTTGCTGACGATGGCCAGGCGTCTGCCCCTCGGCCGCCAGTCCTGGAGGTACAGGTGCGCCGTGTCGACCAAGCCTGCCATCGTGCGGGCACGCCAGATGCCTGTGCGCTTGAAGAATGCGTCGACGACCCGCTGCTCGTTGGCCAGGGCCCCCGTGTGCGAGGCGGCCGCACGTCGGCCGTCGGCGCTGCGGC
The DNA here is from genome assembly GCA_030681835.1 of Actinomycetota bacterium. GTDB lineage: Bacteria > Actinomycetota > Actinomycetes > S36-B12 > S36-B12 > UBA10649. The sequence goes on along the minus strand of JAUXRN010000188.1, from coordinate 4,518 downwards.
CACCCATCATTGCCACGACGGGGATCTCGCGCTCGAGGGCCTTCTGGGCGGTGCGCTCGAGGGCGCCGGGATCGCGGATGTCCTCGAGGTACAGCAGGAGCAGGCGAATGTCCGGGTCGTCGAGCACGGCCTCGGCAATATCGCCGACACCGAGGTCCGCGTCGTTCCCCGTGCCGTGCACATAGCGGACCCCGAGCCCGCGACGCCTCAGCAATCCGTACGGGATCGAGCACATCGCTCCGCTCTGGCTCACGATGCCGATGGGGCCGTCCATGGGTTCCTGCTCGACGAACATAGTCGAGAAGCTCAGGATCGTCCCCGTGCCGAAGTTGGCGAGGCCCTGCGAGTTGGGCCCGACTATCCGCATCCCGGCCGACCGTGCCTCGGAGACCATGCGCTGCTGCCGCTCGAGGTCTTCCGGGCGGCCGGTCTCGCCGAATCCCGAGGCCATGATGACCGCCCCCTGAACACCGCGCTCGGTACACGCGTGCACGGCCTGGATCGCGGCCTCGCCGGGGACGGCGATCAGCGCGACGTCGGGGACCATCGGCAGCGAGGCGACGTCGGGGTATGCGGGGAGGCCCTGGACGGTCGCCCGCGACGGGTTCACGGGGAGGATCGTCCCCTTGAACCCGAACCGCTGCATGAATGCGATCGGCCTGCCGCCGATCTTGTCGGGATCATCCGAGGCGCCGATCACCGCGACGGACGAGGGCGAATGGAGGTAGGACAGTGCGGCCGGGCTCATCGGGTGACCACCTCTGCGCGCGTGATGACGTTCTGGCGACGTGCTGGCGGGCATGCCTCAGTGGCCGCCCCGCCGATCATGACGGCGGGGACCCTCGCTCGGATGTCCCATTCCGACACGTCGGCCTGTAGGCCCGGAGCGGGACACTCAGCGGTATGCAGGATGGGAAGGCGGCGATCGCGTATTCGGGCGACCAGCCGTACGGGGTTGCTGACGACCTCGTCATCCTCGGCGCGCTCGACCTCGACGGCGACGAGAGCCTGTGGGTGCCGCAAGCGCCGGATGTCTGGTTTCGCCCGCTGCTTCTCTCCGTCAGCAACGGGTACTTCGTCAACCTCCTTCGCGTGCGACGCTCGGGCGTCCTGTCGCGGCACCGGCATGCCGGACCCGTCCATGCATTGACCCTTCGGGGCAGGTGGCACTACCTCGAGCACGACTGGTGGGCCGAGGCTGGTGGCTACTCCTACGAGCCTCCCGGCGACATCCACACGCTGGTGGTCCCCGACGGAGTCACCGAAATGGTCACGCTGTTCCACGTCACTGGCGCGTACATCTACGTCGAGCCGGACGGCACCGCGACCGGCGTCGAGGACGTGTTCACCAAGCTGGACGCGGCACGGCGGCACTACGAAGCAGCAGGGCTCGGCGCCGGCTTCGCCGACCAGTTCATCCGATGACCCGGCCGACGTCGTTCGACTCAGCCTCGTTCGCGCCGTTGACGCCGATCGACCACTTGCTGAGGGCTGCCGTGGTCCACGGGTCCCGCCCCGCGGTCGTCGACGGGCCGATCCGCCTGAACTACGCCGACCTGCTCGAGGAGTGCATGCGCCAGGCCGGTGCCCTTGCGGGCCTGGGCGTCCGCCCCGGTGATCGAGTGGCGGTGCTCGCCCCGAACAGTTCCCTGCTCCTCAAGGCGCACTACAGCGTCCCTATGGCGGGGGCCGTCCTCGTTGCGCTGAACACCAGGCTGGCCGGACCCGAGCTAGCAGCAATTGTCGCCCACAGCGGGGCCAAGGTCGCGATCGTCGACGAGACGCTCCTGGAGAAGGCGTCGGACCTCGCAGTGCCCGTCTACTCCGAGGATGATTTCGCGGCGCTGGCGCAGTCGGCGCCGCCGGTCATGGTTCCGGTGACGGACGAGCGGTCGCTCGTGTCGATGAACTACACGAGCGGAACGACCGGGCGACCGAAGGGTGTCATGTACCCGCACCGTGGGGCATACCTGCAGTCCGTGGCCATGGCCTTCCACATGGGACTTGGCACGGATTCCGTCTACCTGTGGACCCTTCCGATGTTCCACTGCAATGGCTGGACCTTCCCGTGGGCCGTGGTGGCGGCGGGGGGGACCCAGGTCTGCAGCCGGAAGGTGCTGCCGAGCGAGACCTGGCGGTTGATCCGCGAAGAACGGGTGAACGCTTTGTGCGCCGCGCCGATCGTGCTGGGCGACCTTGCCCGGGCACCGGAGGCAGCGCCGCTGACGACGAGGGTCACGGTGGCGACGGGCGGTTCCCCGCCATCGCCGACACTCCTGTCGACGATGGAAGGGCTCGGCTTCGACGTCACGCACCTCTACGGCCTCACGGAGACTTTCGGACCGACAGTCGTGTCGCCGTGGTATGCCGAGTGGGACGCGCTCCCGGATGACCAGCGGGCCCGGCTCAAGGCGAGGCAGGGCGGGCCGAACATCGTCGGACAACCCCTTGCCGTCGTCGGTCCGGACGGGGAACTCGTGCCGCGGGACTCGGAGACGATGGGAGAGGTGTGGCTGCGTGGGAACAATGTCACCCTCGGGTACTTCGAGGATCCCGAGCAGACCCAGGCCGCATACGCAGACGGGTGGTTCCACACGGGGGATCTCGCGGTGTGGCATCCGGATGGCATGATCGAGTTGAAGGACCGCTCGAAGGACATCATCATCAGCGGCGGCGAGAACATCAGCTCGATCGAGGTCGAGCAGGTCCTCGCCGGGCATCCCGACGTCGCGGAGGTCGCCGTGATCGCCGGTACGGACGACCGCTGGGGGGAAGTCCCGGTGGCATTCGTCACGGTGCGACCGGGCGCCGCGCCGTCAGAGCAGGAACTCATCGACTGGGCTCGGGAGCGCATGACCCACTTCAAGGCGCCCAAGCGGATCGTGTTCGCGGACCTTCCGAAGACCAGCACGGGGAAGATCGAGAAGTACGCGCTGCGTCGTCGGCTGGCGGAGGGCCTTGCGAACGGCGATGGCTGATCACATGTAGCGACCGCCCGTGACCTCGATCACCGTGCCGGTCAGGTAGCTGGCCAGGTCGCTCGCGAGGAACGCCACGACCGAGGCCACCTCGTCCGGTTCGCCGGCACGCCGCATCGGCACCTCTGCCAGCTTCTGGTCCCAGATGTCCTGCGGCATGGCCTCGGTCATCGCTGTCCTGATCAGGCCCGGCTGGATGGCATTCACCCGCACGCCTGACGAAGCCAACTCCTTCGCGGCCGCCTTGGTGAGGCCCACGATCCCGGCCTTGGCCGCCGAGTAGTTGGTCTGGCCGAAGAAGCCGACCTTGCCGGAGATCGAGGACATGTTCACGATCGATCCGGACCCGCGCTCACGCATGCGGGCCCCCGCCAGCCGGGTGCCGTTCCAGCAGCCCTTGAGATGCACGGCGATGACCTGGTCGAAATCGGCCTCGGTCATCTTGCGCATGGTGGCGTCCCTGGCGATGCCTGCGTTGTTGACCATGACGTCGACAGCACCGAAGTTCTCGACGGCTGCCGTGAGCAGGGCCTCGACCTCGTCAGCGGCGACGACGTCGCAGCGCCGCGCTAGCGCAACGCCCGCTCCGCCGAGGCGGCCCGCGGCGGCCTCGGCCGCCGCTAGGTCGATGTCGCCGAGCACGACACGAGCGCCTTCGGCCACGAGTCGCTCAGCGATGGCGAAGCCGATGCCCTGCCCCCCGCCGGTCACGACCCCGACCTGTCCCTCGAGCAGTCCCATGAGTTGCGCACCTTTCGTCGTCCCGTGCGGCTCATCGTCGCCCTCAGCCGGACGGCGTGGGTGCTTCATCCTGGGACGGGATCTGGTCCAGCGTCGGCAGGTCGGCGATGCCGGTGACCCGCGACACGGCGAACTGCCGAACCTGCTCAGTGCGGTGGTCGAAAGCAGTGAGGACTCCGGCAGCGACTCGGATCGGGTCCACTACCTGCTGGGTCACCGTGCCATCGGTGTCGGCGTAGCCGATCCACACTGGCCGGGTGTCGGCCGTGGCCGAGCGGAGCCGGGAGACGATCGCGGCCGCGCTCAGTGAGGGCAGGTCGACCGATCCCGCGGGGCCTGCCGTTGTGCCACCGTGCCTGGTGGCGCGGTCACCCGCGCGCAGCGACCGCACCGCCGCGTTGACGAGGGTCTCCTCGGGGGTGCGCCGCACGGTGACGAGGGCGGTGCGCGGTGCACGTGTGCGCCGGTCCGCGGGTCCCCGGATGATGACCTGGCCGTCGGGGGACTCCGCGGCGGGTGCGTACCCGGCCGCTCGCAGCGCCTCGACGAGCTCGCGCGCCGGCGCCTGGGACATGAGCACGGTATCGGCGATCCGATGCAGGCCGAGGGGCCGCAGGCGACGGTCGCCGAGGATCGCGGCCAGGGTTTCGGGGTTGTCGCATCGCGCGTAGCCCAGCCCCCCGCCGATGCGCACGGCGCCGTGCCTGCGGGCCACGTCGTCCACGAGGTAGCTGAGCGGCTGCGGGATCGGCGTCCGCGAGATGTCCGCGAGATGAGAGTGGATCGAGGCAGCATCCCA
>JAUXRN010000186.1 GCA_030681835.1 Actinomycetota bacterium | reverse complement strand
CCCCCACGCCTGGCCGTTCGCGGGAGCGGGTGCGGGGGTGGCGCTGGTCAGGCGGTGCCGACGACCTTGAACGCCTCGGCCAGCTGGCCTTCCGGCAACCCGCCCTGCTGTGCCCACATGGTCATCCAGCCGCGGATCCGGTCCTCGAGGTCGTCCATGTGCGCGGTCTGGCTCGCGTGCGCCCGCAGGGCGGCTACCTTGTGCGGGAACTGCTCGGTGATGTCGACGAAGAAGTCCGGTGCCGGGCTCGCCATGATCCAGACCTCGGGGACCGTCCAGGCCTCGAGGCCCTCGTCCGCGAGCAGGCTGACGTGGGCGAAGGGGTTGCGTGCGTCGGGGTAGATCGCCTGGATGGCGGCCTCGCCTGCGGCGAGGTGATCGGGATGCGATGCCTGGATCCGGCCCCAGTTGCGCTCGGGGGACTGGATCAGCATCCGGTCCGGTCGCACCTGCCTGATGACCCGGCTGATGTCGCGCCGAAGCTCGTGGCTGACCGCCAGTTCGCCATCTCGGTAGCCCAGGAAGCGCACGTCCGCCACCCCGAGCACCGCGCCAGCTGCGCGCTGCTCCGCCTGCCGGATCTCGGGGATCTTCGAGCGTGGGACGTCGGGGTCGAAGCCGCCGGCGTCGCCGTTGGTGATGAGGCAGTAGCTGACCTCCACCCCGGCCTCGACCCAGGCCCGGATGCTCCCGGCGGCGCCGAAGTCCACGTCGTCGGGATGAGCCATGACGGCGAGCAGCCGATCGATCCGGCTGCCGTCGCGGTTGTGCAGGAACGGGTCAGGGTCCATTCGGGCAGCGTAGTGTGGTGCCGCGGCCCCTTCGAGCGGGCCCTGAGCAGGAATTACACGCCTGTGGTTCGACTGTCACAGTAGTCACTTCCGTCACATCCGTGACAGAGTATGCCCGTGCTTCCCCGCCCACCGGGGCGTCCCGCCCTGCCTGCACGTCGTCGTGGCCCCGGCCGCAGACGCGTCCTGGCAAGCGCGGTTGCCGGTGCCCTGGTGGCGAGCATGGTCGTGATCGCCCCCACGAGCGCGGGCGCAAAGGACAACAGCGGCAACTGGACGCCGTCGACCTGGACAGGCGAGGTGGCCGGACCACCGGTGCCGGGCACCGGCCTGCCGCCGGCAGCGGTCCCCGCGATCGCCACGGCGCTTCCTCCCGTCTACGACGTGCCCGCCACCTACGAGGGCCAGGCCCAGTGCGACCCGATCACCAAGCCCGGGTCCCAGCGACTGTCGGACCTCATCAAGGCGACGTACGGCGCCGACCAGACCGTGTGGGTCAACCGGGCGTGCGATGTCGGCGGCCAGAGCGAGCACAAGGAAGGCCGTGCCCTGGACTGGATGACCAGCGTGCGCAACGCCCAGCAGCGCGCGAACGCCGAGACCTTCCTGGCCTGGCTCCTAGGCCCCGACCAGTTCGGCACCCCGTACGGCAACGCCACCCGCTTGGGCGTCATGTACATCGGCTGGAACGACCGCATCTGGCGTGGCTACGACACCAAGCGCGGCTGGACCGAGCTCAAGGGCTGCTTCGCCACGCCGGGCGAGGGCAGCGACACGACCTGCCATCGCAATCACATCCACATCTCGCTCACGTGGGACGGAGCCAGCGGCCGCTCCTCCTTCTGGGATGGCACCCCGATGGACGGGCCGTACTGCGAGCCGCAGAAGTCCGGCGCGTCCGTGGCGTCCGAGGGGCGCTCGGCGGACATGACGCCGATCGGCCCGGTGCGCGTGCTGGGCACGCGCAAGGCCGTGGGCGTCCCGGTCCGCTGCCGGCTCCAGCAGGACCGGTGGAGCGGGGACAGCAAGCGGCTCTTCGTCAAGGTCACCGGGCAGGGCGGCATCCCCGAGACCGGCGTGGCGGCCGTGAGGGTCAACGTCACCGCCATGGCCAGCAACTCCAACGCGAACGTGCGGATCTGGAGCCCGGGCCAGAACAAGAGCCAGGTCGTGGTGAAGGTCCCGATGAACATGGACGCCGCCGGCACGGCGATCGTGCCTGTGTCGACCGACGGCACCATCGCCTTGGCCACCTCGGCCGGCGCGGCCGATATTGCGGTGGAAGTCGTCGGCTACTACGGCCCTGGCGACCAGCCCAACGCGACGGAGGCGACTCCTGGCGCGGCCGGCCCCATGGGCGACGACGTCACCCCGGCGCCCCCCGCGGAGCCCGCCCCGGCGCCGGCGCCGCCGCCCGAGCAGGCCCCGGTCGACGAGTTCATCTCGCTCGGCTCGGAGGTCGGCTACGAATCGACGGCCCAGGGGCCGATCCAGCCGGGCGAGGAGCGGGTCGTCCGCCTCGCCGCCGTTCCACCCGAGGCGACATCGGTGCTCGTGCTCGTGACCACGCGCGAGGCCACCAAGCGCGGCAAGCTGCGCATCGGCATGACCGCCGATGCCAGCACGGCACCGATGTTCCGGTTCCCGAAGAAGGGCGTCCGGTCGGCCGTCATGGTGGTCCCCGTCGGCAACGGCCAGGTCCGGCTCACCGGGGCAAAGAAGGCCACCGTGCAGGTGCGGGTGGAGGTCCTCGGGTACGCCGTCAACGGCCAGCCGATCAAGGTCCGCGGGCTCCCGGCCACCCGGATCTCGGCCGGGAAGCTCGATGCCGGTGCCGCCCTGCCGCTCGGCCCGCTGCCCGGCATCGGGGGCCTGCCGACGAAGGCCAAGAAGATCTCCGGCGTCATCCTGCAGGTCTGGACCAAGACCCAGGGCCCGGATGCGGGCTCGGTGCGGGCCTACCCGCTGGACGGCGTGGCGCCGGGAACGCGCTCGGCACCGATCACGCCGGGCAAGCCCTACACCTCCCTCGTCGTCACCGAGCTCGGCACCGACGGCCGCATCGTCCTCTCCCCATCGGTGCAGGCCAAGGTGCGGGCCACGATCGTGGGCTATATCCACCGGTAGCGCGGCCGCTGCACCGCCCGGCTGCCGGGCAGGGACCGTCCGGGCGGCTGCCTAGGATGCCGGAGTGAGCGACACGGCACCTCAGGGCGGGCGCATCGACCGGCTGGTCGACGACCTCAACCCGTCCCAGCGCGCGGCCGTCGAGCACCGGGGCGGGCCCCTGCTCATCGTGGCCGGGGCGGGATCCGGCAAGACGAGGGTGCTGACCCGGCGCATCGCCCACCTGCTCGCCACCGGCGATGCCCAGCCCGGGGAGATCCTCGCCATCACGTTCACCAACAAGGCCGCGGGGGAGATGAAGGAGCGGGTGGCCGAGCTGGTCGGCGGGCGGGCGCGGGCCATGTGGGTGTCCACGTTCCACAGTGCCTGCGTGCGGATCCTGCGCAGCGAGGCCAGCCGGCTGGGGCTGTCGAGCACCTTCACCATCTACGACCAGGCCGACTCCCTGCGCCTGATGACGATGGTCATCCGCGACCTCGACCTCGACCCGAAGAAGCACGCACCTCGGTCCTTCCTCGGGCAGGTGTCGAACCTCAAGAACGAGCTGATCGACTACGAGGACAGCGCCAGCCGCGCGGCGAACCCGACCGAGCAGATCCTGGCCCAGGCGTACGGGGAGTACCAGCGCCGACTGCGCCGGGCCAACGCCTTCGACTTCGATGACCTGATCTCCTCGACCGTCGCTGTGCTCCAGCTGTTCCCCGACGTCGCCGAGCACTACCGACGCAGGTTCCGGCATGTACTCGTCGACGAGTACCAGGACACCAACCACGCCCAGTACGTGCTGATCAAGGAACTCGTCGGCCCCGCCTCGGCTGACCTGCCCCCCGCGCAGCTGTGCGTGGTGGGCGACGCCGACCAGTCGATCTACGCCTTCCGCGGGGCGACCATCCGCAACATCGAGGAGTTCGAGCGCGACTACCCTGCGGCCACCACAGTCATGCTCGAGCAGAACTACCGATCGACCCAGACCATCCTCACCGCGGCGAATGCCGTCATCGCCCGCAACGCCGGCCGCCGAGAGAAGCGGCTGTGGACCGACTCCGGCTCGGGTGAGCCGGTGGTGGCATACGTCGCCGACGACGAGCATGACGAGGCGTCGTTCATCGCCAACGAGATCGACCGCCTCGGCGACACCGAGGAGGTCAGGCCCTCGGACGTCGCCGTGTTCTACCGCACCAACGCGCAGTCACGGTCCATCGAGGAGATCTTCATCCGGGTGGGCCTGCCCTACCGGGTCGTCGGCGGGACCCGCTTCTACGAGCGGCGCGAGGTGCGCGATGCGATCGCGTACTTGCGGGCGCTGGCCAACCCCGAGGACGAGGTCTCGCTGCGCCGGGTGCTCAACACCCCGAAGAGGGGCATAGGGGACCGAGCCGAGGCCATGGTCGAGGCCTTCGGGCAGCGTGAGCGGATCTCCTTCGCTGCCGCGCTCGAGCGTGCTGCCGAGGCGCCGGGCATCGCCGCCCGCTCTCGGGCGAGCATCGAGGCCTTCACCACCATGATGAGCGACCTTCGCACCGTGCTGGAGGCCGGCGCCGACCCGGCCACGGTTCTGCAGGCAGTGCTGGAGCAGAGCGGGTACCTCGCGGAGCTGCAGGCGTCGGCGGACCCGCAGGACGAGACGCGGGTCGAGAACCTGGCCGAGCTCGAATCGGTGGCGCAGGAGTTCGCCACGCAGAACCCGGATGGGACGCTCGCCGATTTCCTGGAGCGCGTGTCGCTGGTGGCCGATTCGGACGAGATCCCCGATGCCGACGACACCGGCGGAGTCGTGACCCTCATGACCCTCCACACGGCCAAGGGCCTGGAGTTCCCCGTCGTCTTCCTGACCGGCATGGAGGACGGGGTGTTCCCGCACATGCGCTCACTCGGGGACCCGCGTGAGCTGGAGGAGGAGCGACGGCTCGCCTACGTCGGCATCACCAGGGCCAGGCGTCGGCTCTACGTCACGCGTTCCATGGTGCGGTCGGCCTGGGGTACCCCGGCGTTCAACCCGCCTTCGCGTTTCCTCGAGGAGTTGCCGGCCGAGGTGGTCGACTGGCGCCGGGTCGAACCGGTGGGTCGATCGCCACTGGCCGGGGGCTTCGGCTCGTCGCCGTCGAGCAGCAGTGCGGCCCTGCGGCTCGGGGACCGCATCGTGGGCGCAGGCCCCGTGCTGTCCGTGGCAGCGGGCGAGCGGGTGACCCACCAGAAGTTCGGCTTGGGCACCGTGGTGTCGACATCGGGGTCGGGTGACAAGGCCGAGGCGACCATCGACTTCGGGACGGCAGGAGTCAAGCGCCTGCTGCTGCGCTACGCCCCCGTCGAGAAGCTCTAGGGGCGTCGGCAGCCGCCCTGCCCGTCGTGCTGTCGATCGATGTGACGCTCGACTCAAGCTGCGTGCCGTCGTGGTCGAGCTGGGCAAGGACCTGCGAGATCTCGTTGACGACCCGCCGGTCGACGGGCAGGGACATGTGGCCGATCCCGCGGATGAGGACGTTTCGGGCGCGCAGGTCCGGGTGCTGGATGCGGGCGTTGCGCTGCGGGAGAACGAGCTGGTCGAGGTCACTCCAGATCGCCACGAAGCGCGTGCGACATCCGGGCGCGGGCATGCGCAGGTCGTCGAACAGGGGGCTGTCCTTGCGCATCTGGCGGATCACGGGCCATGGCACGTACTTCGCCGGCAGGGTGCCGTCGTGGGGGGTGCCGAGAGTGCACAGGGTGTGCACGTGACGGTCGCCGCCGAGCCGCTGCACGTAGTACCGCGCCACCAGGCCGCCCATCGAGTGGCCGATGATGTGGACACGCTCGTAGCCGGTCTGGTCGCACACCTCATCGATGAGCGTGCCGAGCCGTGCGGCCACGTCGGTGATGTCGTCGGTGAAGGGGGAGTAGTTCAGGGCATAGGTGCGGCCGAACCCGCGGCCGCGAAGCGCGCGACGCAGCAGGGTGAAGATGCTGCGGTTGTCGATGACGCCGTGGATCAGGATGATCGGCGTCCCGGCAGCCTCGACGTCGCCCACGATCAGGCCGCGCTGCACCGGGGACAGGTGCGACACCCCGAGGTGCGAAGCCTCGTCGAGGCGGTCCTCGAGCAGCCCCCACGGGTACAGGGCGAAGTGCAGCCCCACCCACGCCGCCTCCACGGCGACCCCCGCGACGCCGGCGGGCGTGAGCAGCGCCCGTCGCGCCTCCTGCAGGGCCTCGACCGCACGGGGCAGCACGCTCGTCACTCCCCGTCCTGGTAGCCGAGGGAGAAGCCCGCTGCGAGGTCGTCAGGGCGGTAGGTGCGAAAGGCGATGTGCGTCTCGGTTGTCAGGACGCCGGGGATGGAGCCGATGCCATCGGTGACGACCGCGGCCACCGCGTCGATGTCCGGGACCTCGACGATGGCGACGATGTCGAGCTGGCCGGTGACCGAGTACACGGTGCGCACGTGCGGCACGACGGCGATGGCCGAGCCGACCGCGTTGACCGATGCGGGCTCCACGGTGATGAAGCACAGCGCGGTCACCATGTCCGAAACCCTAGCCCTGGACCACGCCGGTTTCCCGGTCCAGCGCGCGCTGGGCGAGGGCGAAGTCGACGACCTGACGGCCCATGACCTCCAGCTGCCGGACAAGGGCAGGGTCCGTGCCAGCGGCGTCGCTCCCGATGACACCGGCGGAATCGTTGGCCGCGCAGCCGAGAGGGGTTGGCCAGGCGCGCAGGGCATGGACGGTCTGGCGCAACTGGTGCAGGGCCCCGACCGCCGTCTGCCAGCCGTGGGCGACGGCGATGCAGCCGACTGCACGGCCAGACAAGTAGGGGCGCTTGTCGTAGCGCAGGTCCTCCGCGTAGTCCAGCGCGTTCTTGACCATGCCGCTGATGCCGCCGTGGTAGCCGGGAGAGGCGACGATCACGCCGTCGGCAGTGCGGAGGGCCTCGATGAGCCCCGCCACCTCGGGCGTGCGGTCACTGGTCTCGGTGTCGTAGACGGGCAGCATGAGCGCCCGCCCCGTGAGGAATGAGACCGTGGCACCGGCCTCCTGGGCGGCCGCGGCACTGATACGCAGGGCTCGCTCGCTCGCCGCCATCGGCCGGCTGCTGCCGCCGATGGCCAGGACCCGGACGGGATGCCTCATAGCAGGACAGTAGCCACCCGGCGGGCCGGGTAGTCTGCGCGCAGGCGCAGGCGCAGGCGCAGGCGCACGTGGCAGGAGGCGGGATGTCGGCACCGATTCGCGTGGTCGTGGCCAAGCCGGGACTGGACGGCCATGACCGGGGGGCGAAGGTGGTCGCCCGGGCCTTGCGCGATGCCGGGATCGAGGTCGTGTACACCGGACTGCACCAGACGCCGGCGCAGATCGTCGATGCCGCCATCCAGGAGGACGCCGACCTCATCGGGATGTCCGTCCTGTCCGGCGCGCACCTGACCCTTTTCGCCGAGGTCATGGACCTGTTGAAGGCGCGTGAGGCGACGGACATCATCGTCTTCGGTGGCGGCATCATCCCGGAGGATGACATCCCGATCCTCGCGGGAATGGGCGTGGCCAGGATCTTCACGCCGGGTACGCCGACCCACGACATCGTCGAATGGGTGCAAGATCACGTTCCTGACCGCTGACCCACGGGGAGTCGGCCGGTAGGCTGCGCGTTCGTAACCCTTGTTAAGGAGTTTGAGTGGACCTGTACGAGTACCAGGCCAAGCACCTGTTCGGGAAGCATGGGGTGCCGGTGACGGCGGGCGAGGTCTGCTCGACTGCCGACGCGGCCCGGGAGGCGACCCGCAAGATCGGGTCCGCCGTCGTGGTCAAGGCGCAGGTCAAGGTGGGCGGGCGCGGGAAGGCCGGCGGAGTAAAGCTGGCGGACACCCCTGATGACGCGGCCGGCAAGGCTGCGGCCATCCTGGGGATGGACATCAAGGGACACACGGTCTTCCGCGTGCTGGTGACCGAGGCCAGTGCCATCGCCGAGGAGTACTACGTCTCCTTCCTGCTCGACCGGGCTAACCGGGCCTTCCTGGCGATGGCGAGCGTGGCGGGCGGGGTCGATATCGAGGAAGTGGCCGCGACGCGGCCCGATGAGCTGGCCATGATCCGGGTCGATGCGCTCGACGGCTGCACCCCGGAGAAGGCCCAGGAAATCGTGGAAGCGGCCGGGTTCCCCGAGGCCGCCAAGGCCCAGATCGCCAGGATCCTCGAGCAGTTGTGGCGGGTGCTGGTGGAGGAGGACGCGACCCTGGTCGAGGTCAACCCGCTTGTCCTCACCCCCACAGGGACGGTGCTGGCCCTCGACGGCAAGGTCACCCTCGACGACAACGCCCACTACCGGCATGCCTCGCACGCGGACTTCGTCGACCGGGACAACACCGACCCGATCGAGCTGCGCGCCAAGGAGTTCGACCTGAACTACGTGAAGCTGCACGGCGAGGTCGGGATCGTGGGCAACGGGGCGGGCCTGGTCATGAGCACGCTGGACGTCGTGGCGTACGCGGGCGAGGAGTTCGGCGGGATCAAGCCGGCGAACTTCCTCGACATCGGAGGCGGCGCGAGCGCGGGCGTGATGGCCAACGGCCTGGACATCGTCCTGAACGACCCCGAGGTCGAGGCGGTGTTCGTCAACGTGTTCGGCGGGATCACGTCCTGCGACGCGGTCGCCGACGGCATCGTGCAGGCGATGACCATGCTCGCTGAGCGCGGGGAGCCCGTGACCAAGCCGATCGTGTGCCGCATCGATGGCAACAACGCCGTCGAGGGGCGGCGAATCCTGACCGAGGCCGAGCACGACCTGATCGAGCTGGTCGACACCATGGACGATGCCGCGCGACGGGTGGCCGAGCTGGCCGCCGCTCGCAAGGCCGGGAAGCAGGGCTGAGCGCATGGCAATCTGGCTGGACGGCAGCAGCCGCATCCTCGTTCAGGGCATGACCGGGTCGGAGGGCACCAAGCACACGCGGCGCATGGTCGCCTCCGGAGCCCAGGTCGTTGCCGGCGTCACCCCGGGCAAGGCGGGGGAGTCCGTCGACGGCATCCCCGTGTTCGGCGACGTCGCGAAGGCCGTCGAGGCCACCGGCGCCAACGTGAGCGTCGTGTTCGTGCCGCCGCGGTTCGCCAAGGCCGCCGTCGAGGAGTCCGTCGACGCGGGCCTGCCCCTCGTGGTGGTCATCACCGAGGGGATCCCGGTCCACGACACCGCCCAGTTCTTCCAGTACGCGATCAACGCTGGCGGCACCCGCATCATCGGCCCGAACTGCCCCGGCATCATCAGCCCCGGGGTGTCCAACGCCGGCATCATCCCCGCCGACATCACCAAGGCCGGCCGCATCGGCCTGGTGTCCAAGTCGGGCACCCTGACCTACCAGATGATGTACGAGCTGCGCGACATCGGCTTCTCCACCGCCGTCGGCATCGGCGGCGACCCGATCATCGGCACCACCCACATCGACTGCCTCGCTGCATTCCAGGACGACCCCGACACCGACGCCATCGTCATGATCGGCGAGATCGGCGGCGACGCCGAGGAGCGCGCCGCCGCCTACATCAAGGACCACGTCACCAAGCCCGTCGTGGGCTACGTCGCCGGCTTCACCGCCCCCGAGGGCAAGACCATGGGACACGCCGGCGCCATCGTCTCCGGCTCCGCCGGCACCGCTGCCGCCAAGCAGGAGGCCCTCGAGGCCGTCGGTGTCCGCGTCGGCCGCACCCCGAGCGCCACCGCCCGCCTCATGCGCGAGTTGATGTCCTAGTCCAACTGGTTGGCAACTGGTTGGAACGCGCGTAGCCTCAGGCCATGACTGCCACGGAATCGGTCGTCGGCGCCTTTGAGGCCAAGACGCATCTGTCGGAACTGCTCGCGCGGGTCGAGGCCGGCGAGTCGGTGACCATCACCAAGCACGGCCGTCCGGTGGCCCGGCTCGTGCCGGCGACGCCCATGGTCACTGACTGGGCGGCGTACTGGTCTCGTGTTGACAGGCACCGTGAGCAACTCAGGGAACGCGGCGTGGCGATGTCCCACGACGACATCAAGGCGGCGATTGCCGAAGGGCGCAGGTGACCTACCTGATCCTGGACGCTTCCATGGCGCTCGAATGGTTCGTGCCGGGATCGGGGAGCGATGCGGCGTTGGCCAAGCGATCCCTGCTCGATGACCATTTGGCGGTTGTGACGCCGATCTGGCCGTGGGAGATCATCAACTTCTGGGCGTGGCGCATTCGCAAGCGCATCGTCACGACCGATGAGGCCGTAGTCCGGCTCCACGACATGCTCGCGCTCCCGTTCGCGGTAGCCGATCCGGGACCGCCCGCGGCATGCCTGGCCCTATGTGCAAGGCTCGGCCTCACGGCGTACGACGCCGGATACCTTCAGCTGGCCGTGGCAATCAATGCTCCCCTGGCGACGCTCGACAAGGCACTGATCGGGGCGGCCGAGGCGGTCGGCGTCGAGATTGCCTGACACCTGGACTCCATTGCTCGTGGCTGCTGTCGCTGGCAGCGTCTTCCTGTACGGGTTCTCCAAGACCGCCATGCCGGTTGCTGGGGTGCTGGCCGGGCCGGTCCTTGCTGCCGCGCTGGGTGCGCCCACGGCATCCGGCTTCATCATGCCGCTGCTCATCCTCGGCGACCTCTTCGCGCTCGCCCGGTACCGGCAGCACGCCAACTGGTCCTTGATTCTGCGACTGGTGCCGGGCGTCCTGATCGGGTTCGCCATCACGGCGCTGCTCTTCCGGTTCGTCGACACCGCGACGCTCGGCCGCATCATCGGGGTGCTGATCCTGGTGTCGGTCGCACTCGAGGTCTGGCGCCGCCGGGCGCCCCGCGCCGAAGGAGACGGGCCCCCGAACCGACTGTCGGTCGGATTCTTCGGGACCCTCGCAGGCATGACGAGCATGGCGGCCAACGCCGGCGGGACGGCCATGACCCTGTACCTGGTCAACATGAGGGTCTCGATGCTCGCCTTCATGGGGACATTTGCATGGTTCTTCTTCGTGCTCAACGCGATCAAGGTCCCGATCGTCGTGGGGCTGGGTTTCCTCAACGCCGAGACGCTCGTCGCGGACTTGTGGTTCGCGCCGGTGCTCGTCGGCGGAGCACTCCTGGGGTACGGCGTCTTCCGCCGCATGAACGAACGCGTCTTCACGGCCATCGCCCTCACCCTTAGTGCAGTGGCCTCGGTGTGGCTGATCATCCACGGCTAGCGCGAGGTCATGACGGCCTGCCGTGCGTGGCGATCACCGGCACGGGGGCCTGCACCTGAGAGTCTGGTCGGGTGACCGCACCCACGCTGCCACCGCGTACCGACGCGCCCGTCCCTGTGCAGCCGCGTGCCGCGGCGGCCGGGTCGGCCGTACGGCGCATCGTGATCCGGATCCGGCTGCTGGGCACGACTGCGGCGCGGGGGAGCCAAACGGCTATCGGCCAGGTGCGGCGGCCTTGGGCAGTAGGGATGCTTGCGGCCGCATGGGCGGCCGCGATCGGGCTCGCGGCGGCAGCACTGCCGATGCTCGTCGTGTGGATGGCGACCCCCGGATCGGGCTTGACCTGGCCGGAGTCGCTGAGGGTCGCGGGGCTGATCTGGTCGGTCGCCCAAGGCACGCCGCTGGTCATCGGGGCGACCACGTACTCCCTTCTGCCGTGGGGTCTCGGCATCATCGCGCTTGTCCTGCTGGGCTACGCCGGAGGCTGGGGTGCCCGGACGGCGCGGGCCGGTTCCTGGCGCTCGATCACGATGTTCGTGGGCACGGGCTCGGTCACCTACGCGCTCATCGCCGTCGCTGTGGCGCGGGTCGCAACGCCTGGCGACGCCGAGGTCGGGGTGGTCGATGCCGCCGCGCACGCCGTGGTGATCGCGGCCGTGGGCCTGGGGTTTGGCAGCATCCGCGCTGCCGGCCTGGTGTCACGTTCGGGCCTGCCGGCCTGGCTCGGCGTGATGGTACGGGCGGGGCTTGCCGGGGGCGCAACCCTCGTCGGCCTCGGTGCTGTGGCGGCGACCGTCGCGCTCATGGTCCGGGTCGACGACGCCGTGACCATGGCTCAATCGCTCCAGGCAGGTGTCTGGGGCGGCATCGGGCTGCTGGCCGCCGGGATCGCGTACGTCCCGGTGCTGGTCGTCTGGGGCTCTGCCTACGTCGTGGGGGCCGGCGTGGCGATCGGGCCGGGCGTTGCCATCTCGCCGTTCATCCCGGCAACGGCGCCCACCGACCTGCCGCCTTTCCCGTTGCTCGCCGCCCTGCCCTCCTCGGCGTCCCCGCTCGCGTGGGGACTGCCCGTCGCGGGCATCATCGCCGGGATCGTCGCGGGGACATTCATCGCAAGGCGGGCCCGTGCCGAGGCGCGGCTGTTCCGACTCACCATGGCGCTCGGGGCCGCCGCGCTCGGGGCGATCGTCCTGCTCGCGCTGAGCCACCTCGCGACCGGATCGCTCGGCAACGGGCGCTTGGCCGACCTCGGCCCAGCGCCGGTCACCGTGGCCATCCTCGCCTTCGTCCTGATGATCCTCGGTGCAGTGCCGAGCGCCGTCGTCACGGCACCGCCACCGAAGCCGATGCTCCGCGTCACCGAGCCAGCCCCTGACGACGAAGGGATCGACGATGTCTGACCAGCTCCCGCCCGGCTCGATGCCCCCTCCTCCGGGGCAGCCGCCGCCTGCACCCAGCGTCGGCATCGCGATCTCCTGGGCGTTCGACCGGTTCAAGCGCTACGCGGCGGCGTTCATCGGGCTGGCGGCGGTGGTCACCGTCATCCAGTTCGTTCAGCAGATGGGCACACGCCCGCTGCAGAACATCATCGTGGACTGCTCGAACCCCGAGACCCCTGGTCAGATCAACGCGTGCACGGCCGCGATCGGCCTGAGCGCCGTCGCCGCCATCGTGATCTCGCTGGTGTTCGCGCTGCTGGCCTTCATCGCGCAGATCGGTGTCCAGCGCGCCGCGATCCGCAGCACCCAGGGCATCGAGCCGTCATTCAGCCAGATGCTCACCACGCAGTACCTCGGCCGGTACATCCTGTACATGCTCGTGTACGCCGCGCTGTCGTTCGTCGGGCTGCTGCTGTGCATCCTGCCCGGCATCGCGGTCATGTTCCTCCTGCAGCTTGGCCCGTACTACGTCCTCGACAAGGGGATGGGGGTTGGCGAGGCGATCAAGGCAAGCTTCGCCGCGGTGACGAAGAACTTCGGGCCTGCGCTGATCATGACGATCTTCAACTTCCTCGTCCTTCTGCTCGGCGGTGTCTTCTTCGGTATCCTGACGCTCGTCACGCTCCCGTTTGCCTGCCTGTTCACGGCGCACATGTACCGGCAGTTCAACCGGGAGGCCGTTGCCTGAGCCGCGTCGCGACACCCGGTGGGGCTCGCCTGGCCGCTGGATAGGGTTCGGGCGTGGTTGCCCGCCTGGTCGTCCTGGCCTCTGGCTCGGGCACGCTCCTGCAGGCACTCATGGACGCGAGCGTCCAGGGCCATCTGCCCGCGCAGATCGTCGCCGTCGGGAGCGATGTCCCGGGGTGCCTCGCCCTCGAGCGCGCAGCGGCCTCAGGCATCGAGACCTTTGCGTGCGCGCCGCGCAACTTCGCAGATCGGCGGGCGTGGGACCTCGCGATGCGCGACGCGTTGCTGGCGTTTCGGCCTTCGCTGGTGGTGAGCGCGGGGTTCATGCGGATCCTGGGCGCCGACGTGGTCGATGCCTTCGCCGGGCACATCATCAACACCCACCCGGCGCTCCTGCCGTCCTTCCCGGGCGCCCACGCCGTGCGCGACGCCCTCGCCCATGGGGTGAAGGTCACGGGCTGCACGGTGCATGTCGTGGACCGCGGCGTCGACACGGGGCCGATCCTTGCCCAGCGGGCCGTCGAGGTCCGGCCCGGCGATGACGAGGCGAGCCTGCACGAGCGCATCAAGCACGAGGAGCGGCTGCTCCTCGTGGAGACCGTGAACTCACTGATCGGAGAGCAGTCGTGAGCGACGAGCGGACCGTGGTGCGACGCGCACTGGTGTCGGTGTACGACAAGTCGGGACTGGAGGAGCTCGCCCGCGGACTCGTGGCTGCCGGGGTCGAGATCGTGTCGACCGGGTCGACGGCGAAGGCCATTGCAGCCGCGGGATGCGCGGTGACCGAGGTGGAGTCGGTGACCGGCTTTCCCGAGGTCCTCGACGGGCGGGTCAAGACCCTCCACCCGTCGATTCACGGTGGCCTGCTCGCCGATGTCCGCAGGGCGTCCCACCGAGACGAGCTCCAGACGCATGGCATCGAGGCGTTCGAGCTCGTGGTCGTGAACCTCTACCCCTTCACGCAGACCGTGGCTTCCGGGGCCAGCCAGGAGGAGTGCGTCGAGCAGATCGACATCGGCGGGCCGGCGATGATCCGGGCCGCGGCCAAGAACTTCGCGAACGTGGCGGTCGTCACCTCGCCACTGAGGTACGCCGACGCTCTAGCCGCACTCGTGGCGGGTGGGTTCAGCGTCGAGGAGCGGGCGCGGTTGGCCACCGAGGCGTTCGCCCACACCGCCACCTACGACATCGCCGTCGCCTCCTGGCTCGGCAGCCACGTGGCACCGGATCCCGTGGGGAACGGCTTCCCGGCTTGGCTCGGGGCGGCGTGGACGCGCGGCCAGGTGCTGCGGTACGGGGAGAACCCGCACCAGCGGGCCGCCGTCTACGTGTCAGCGCACCACGAGCCGGCCCTGGCCGGGGCCACCCAGCTCCACGGCAAGCAGATGTCGTACAACAACTACGTCGATGCCGAGGCGGCCCGCCGCGCCGCCTATGACCACGTCGAGCCGGCTGTCGCGATCATCAAGCACGCCAACCCGTGCGGGATCGCCGTGGGGCTGGACATCGCCGAGGCGTACCGGCAGGCGTTCGCGACCGACCCGGTGTCGGCGTTCGGAGGGGTGGTCGCGGCGAACCGCCCGGTGTCGCGGGAGTTCGCCGAGGCCATGGCCGACGTCTTCACCGAGGTGATCGTGGCGCCCGGGTACGACGAGGATGCGCTCGCGCTCCTGATGCAGCGCAAGAACCTGCGCGTGCTGTCCGTTGCCGGCCCGCACATGGGCGCCCGGGTCGAGTCGCGGTCGATCTCCGGGGGGCTGCTCGTGCAGGTCGCCGATGGGATCGCGGCCGATGGGGATGATCCTGCGTCCTGGACCCTCGTGTCCGGCGAGCCCGCGGATGCGCAGACGCTGCGCGACCTGGAGTTCGCCTGGCGAGCCTGCCGCTCGGTCAAGTCCAACGCGATCCTGCTCGCCACGCACGGGGCAGCGGTCGGGGTGGGCATGGGGCAGGTGAACCGCGTCGACGCGGCGCGGCTGGCCGTGGCGCGGGCGGCCGATCGCGCCGAGGGTTCCGTGGGCGCGTCGGATGCCTTCTTCCCGTTCGCGGATGGGCTTCAGGTGCTCGTCGACGCAGGCGTGCGGGCGGTGGTGCAGCCCGGCGGCTCGGTCCGCGACGAGGAGGTCATCGCTGCTGCGCAGTCCGCGGGCGTGACCATGTACCTCACCGGCACCCGCCACTTCTTCCACTGACGGCCGTGACCGTGCCCTCCCCCGGGCTGCGGCTCATCCCGGCCGTCGTCACGGTCACCCTCGGTGGCGTGATCTCGCTGCAGTCCCGGGCGAACGGCGAGTTGTCCCGTGATCTTGGTAGCGGTTTCGCGCCGGCGCTGCTGACGATGGTCACCGGGTTGGCGTTGCTCCTCGTTGTGCTGGCTGGCCATCGGCGCTCGCGCCTCGGACTGGTCGCCGCGTTGGCCGGAGTCCGGGGTGGCCGGCTGCCCTGGTGGATCCTCACGGGCGGCGTGTTCGGCGCGCTGTTCCTGGTCGTCCAGAGCGTGGCCGTTCCCCTCGTCGGGGTCGCCGTGTTCTCGGTCGGGGTCGTTGCCGGGCAGACCACGGGTTCCCTGCTGGCGGACCGCGCCGGCCTGAGTCCCTCAGGAGTCAAGCCGATCAGCCCGAACCGCGTCGTCGCAGCCCTGCTCGCCGTTATCGCAGTGGGGCTGGCGATCTCGAACCGCCTGGAGTCGGCGTCCGGGGTCGCGGTCTTCGCCATCCTGGCCTTCGTCGCCGGCGTCCTCATCGCGCCGCAGCAGTCGGCAAACGGACGGGTGGCCATCGCCGCGGGGAGCCCGTTCTCCGCCGCCACGGTCAACTTTGCGGGTGGCGCGGTCGTCCTGTCCATCGTCGTCGCCGCCGGGTGGGCGCTCGGCGCGATCCGGATCACCGATCCGGTTGCCGCACCGTGGTGGGCGTATCTCGGCGGAGTGCTCGGGCTATGCGTCGTGGCCGGCGCTGCCTGGGTGGTGCCCATGGTCGGCGTCCTACTGTTCTCGTTGCTGTCCGTATTCGGCCAGTTGGCGGGGGCGCTGCTCCTTGACGTCTTCCTGCCGACGGCCGATACGTCGGTCGGCTGGCAGGTCGTGGCCGGCGTGGTGCTGACACTCGCCGCGGTCATCATCGCGGCCGTCCCGCGCCGGGCCCGCGTCTCGGGCCGCTGACCGCGGTCGCCATCGTCAACGGCACAATGGCGTCATGACCGCGGTGATCATGGACGGCAAGGCAACCGCGGCCGAGGTGAAGGCGGCCCTGCGCGAGCGGGTCGAGGCGCTGCGGTCGCACGGCGTGGTGCCCGGACTGGGCACGGTACTGGTGGGGGACGACCCCGGCAGCCACGCATACGTCGGTGGCAAGCATCGCGATTGCGCCGAGGTCGGCATCGAGTCGATCCGCATCGACCTGCCTGCTGATACCACTCAGGCGAGCCTCGAAGGACACATCGCGCGGCTCAATGGGGACCCGGCAGTGACCGGCTACATCGTCCAGCTCCCGCTGCCTGCTCACCTCGACGCCAACCGCGTGCTGGCCCTCATGGACCCTGCCAAGGACGCGGATGGCCTCCACCCCACCAACCTCGGCCGGCTCGTGCTGGGCGCTCCCGCGCCGCTGCCCTGCACCCCGCGGGGCATCGTGGCCCTGCTCCGTCGCTACGACGTCGCGATCGCCGGTGCCCATGCCGTCGTTCTGGGACGCGGTGTCACGGTGGGCCGTCCACTCGGCCTGCTCCTCACCCGCAAGTCCGAGAACGCCACGGTGACGATGTGCCACACGGGCACGGTCGGGCTCGCCGACTACCTGCGTTCGGCTGACATCATCGTTGCGGCCGCCGGAGTGCCCCACCTCGTGACGGGCGACTCCGTCAAGCCAGGGGCGGCGGTGCTCGACGTGGGGATCACCAGGGCCGAGGGAGGTCTGGTGGGCGACGTTGCGCCCGACGTCATGGACGTCGCCGGGTTCGTCGCTCCCATGCCCGGAGGCGTCGGGCCCATGACCAGGGCCATGCTCCTGGCGAATGTGGTCGAGGCCGCAGAGGGCAGCTCCGTGTCCGGTTGACGTCTGCTTCTCGCCGCGGCGCCCGGCAGTCAGGCGTCGAGGGACCCCATGAGCGCTGCGGGATAGCGATCGCCCATCGCCGCACCGACGGGCGCGATCCCATCGAGGCGGGCCAGCTGGTCCTCGTCCAGGTCGACCGTGAGGCAGTCGGCGTTGTCCTCGAGGTGGGCGACCCTCCTCGACCCCGGTATGGGCACCACGTCGCTGCCCTGGGCCAGCACCCATGCAAGCGCCACCTGCGCCGGCGTCGCGCCGCACTCGCGGGCGATGGCGATGACGCCGTCGGCGATGGCTCGATTGGCTGCCAGGGCCTCATCCTGGAATCGAGGCCAGCTCCGCCGTCCGTCATCGGCCGCGAGGTCACTGCTGCTCCGGATCGTCCCCGTGAGAAAGCCGCGGCCTAGCGGCGAGTAGGCGACGAAGCCGATGCCAAGTTCGCGGACGGTGCCGAGCACGCCGTTGACCTCGACATCGCGGGTCCACAGGGACCACTCGGACTGCAGCGCGGTGACCGGATGCACTGCGTGTGCCCGGCGGATCGTCGTCGGCGAGGCCTCGCTCAAGCCCAGTGCGCCGACCTTGCCCTCGAGGACGAGGTCGTGAAGCGCCCCCCAGGTCTCCTCGACGGGGACGGAGCGATCAATCCGGTGCTGGTAGTACAGGTCGATCCGCTCGATGCCGAGCCGGCGAAGGCTCCCTTCGCAGGCAGCGCGGACGTAGTCGGGGTGGCCGTCGATGCCTCGGGATCCGTCGTCGAACAGGCGCTGCCCGAACTTCGTGGCGATCACCGCCTCCGAGCGTCGATGCCGCAGGACGCGGGCGAGCAACTCCTCATTCGTATGGGGACCGTACGAGTCCGATGTGTCGAGCAGGGTGATGCCCAGGTCGAGGGCCCGTTCGATCGTCCTCAGGGACTCTGCCTCGTCCGCCACTCCGTACGCGAAGTTCATCCCCATGCAGCCCAGGCCGATGGCGCTCACCGTGAGCCGGGCATCGCCGCTGCCCAGCGCTCGCTGCTCCACCGTTCAGTCCCCGCGCAGGGGCGGCGCGGTCGACCCGCGCTCGATGAGCTCCGGCGTCAGCCGGACGTGCTTGACCGGGCTCTGCGCGTCGTCGCGCAGCAGGCTCAAGAGCAGTCGGGCCGCCTCGGCTCCGATGTCGTGCTGTGGCACCCGTACGGTCGTCAGAGGCGGGTCCACGATGTCCATGAATGGCATGTCGTTGTACCCCGTGACACTCAGGGCACGAGGGCAGCGAAGCTTGAGCGAGCGCCCAGCGGCGATGGCACCGAGTGCGAGCTGGTCGTTGGCGGCGACGACGGCGGTGATTGCCGGCTGCGCCGTGAGAAGTGCCCTTGCCGTGTCACGGGCGGATTCCACGCTCCACGCGTCCACCGCAGCCATCCGGCGAGCAGTCGAGAGTCCGTGTGACTTCATCGCCCGGCTGAAGGCCTGGGCGCGCTCGTGCCCGGTCGACGACCACGCGGGCCCGCCGATGTGGGCGATGGCGCGATGCCCGAGGCCGACGAGATGGTCGACTGCGAGGCGGATCCCGTGCATCTCGTCGGTCGTGACAGACGGGAACTGGCCGCTCTCGGTGACGCGGTTGATGAGGACGACCGGGAACTTCTCGCTCAGTTCGAGCAGGAAGGGATGGTCGCGCCGCGCCGTGGCCAGGATGAACCCGTCGACTCGACGAGCGCGCAGCGAGGCGACGACGTGGGCCTCGACCTCCGGGTCGTTGTCGGTGTTGACGAGCAATGGCGTGTAGCCGGCCCGAGCGAGGGTGTCCTGAATTCCCCTGACCATGCCCGGGAAGAGCGGGTTGGTCAGGTCGGGGATGACGACGCCGATCGTGTGCGACCTGGCTGTCCGAAGTCCCGACGCCATCGGATTGGGCACGTAGTTAAGGCTGGCGGCCGCCTTGCGCACCCTGGCCACCGTCGCCGGGTTCACGAGATGGGCGGTGCGGGGGTTGAGTGCGCGGGAGACGGTAGCCGGGTGGATCCCGACAAGCTTCGCCACGTCCTTCAGGGTCGTCGCCACGCGGGTCACACTAGGCGATGTTCGAAGCGCCGGCGAGCGGCGGCGGCGGTCACGGTCAGCAGTGCGGCAACACACGTCGCGATGAGGAAGAGCGTCTGGGATCCCGCATCCTCCAGGGCCACGCCGGCGAGGAATGTCCCGACCGCGTTGCCGAGGAACATGAAGCCTGCGAACAGCGAGACTGCCGTGGCACGTGCTCGCACAGTGAGCGAGGTGGCCCACGTCTGCAAGGTCGAGTGCATGAAGACCCAGGCGACACCGAGCAGCACGACGCTGGCCACGACGAGCGGCGCCGACAGTCCGATCGCCAGCAGGCTGAAGCCAAGCACTGCACCAATGCCCCCGACGACGAGCAGCCTTGCGGCAGAGACCCGGGCCGAGGCCCGTCGGGCCGCCGCGCTCATGACCAGCACGGAAAGGCCGTAGCTCGCCGTCAGCAGTCCGGCGACGGCAGGGGTGCCTCCAGCAACCTCGATCGATGCCGGGATCATGGCGAAGCCGCCGAGGAGCACGCCCGCCTCGACGAAGACCAGGGCGTACAGCACCCAGGACCAGCCACTGGACAGCACGATCCGGAAGGCTTCCCGCACCGGGGGAGCCTTCTCGCGAACGGGCTCGGGCAGGCGGCGGACGGACCACGATACGACGAGAGATCCGGCCGCGGCGATCCAGAACATCGGCTGCCATCCGAGCGTGTCGATGCCCAGGCCGCCCAGCAGGGTGCCCAGAGTGATGCCGATCGCGACCCCGGTCATCAGGGTTGCAATGACAGGTTGCCGCTGTCGGGGGTCCTTCACCGCATCGCCGATGTAGATGACGGCGGCCGGGAAGACTCCCGCCATGCACGCCCCGGACAGGCCGCGCACCACGACGAACGCCTCTATGGGCATCGGGATGGTGCTGGCGAGGTCACCGATCGCCGCCAAGACCAGGGCGGTCCGCATCGTGCGTACCCGCCCGATGCGGTCGGAGACCAGGCCCCATACGGGCTGGGCGAGCCCGTAGACGAAGAAGTAGGCGCTGGCGGCAAGGGTGATGGTCGTCAGCGTCGTGCCGAAGTCGGCGGCCATGGCCAGCAGCATCGGAGGCATGAGGAAGCGGGGGAAGGTGGAGATGAAGACACCGGCCAGCAGCGCGAGGGTGACCCGTCGCGGGGTCCATTCCCTCACCCCGTGACCAGGTGGGCGAGGGATCCCTGATCAGGGGCGTACACCCCGGCCTCGGTCCGAAGCGAGACCAGGACGAGCAATTGGTCCAGGCTGACCCCGGGGGAGCGGGAGACCCCGACCAGTGGATCACGCACCAGGTTCACGTACGACATCGAGGAGAGCACAGGCTCGACGTCGGCAAGCACGCTCACGACCTCATCTGCCGGGGCCTCGAGCAGCCATCGCGACGCCTCGTCCCACATGGCAAGCAAGGGGTCGATCAGGTGCGGCGACGCATCCGGTCGAGCGGCCAGGACGGTGCCGAGGTAGTCGGTCGAGAGGTCAGCGGAGGTGGACCAGACCCGCATCCGCGCCTGCTCGGCGGCCACCCGGGACTCGGCGTTGAGGATGGTTGCCTGGACCTCGTCCGCCAGCAGGCCCTCGAGTCGCCTAGGTGTCGACCCCGCCTCGACGAAGGTGACGGCGGCGACGTCGACGCCGAGACGTCGCAGGAGCCCCTTCAGCAGGATGGCGAAGCCGGACGGCAGTACATCGACCGCGATCGTCACCGCCTCGAGCTCACCGACCGAGTCGACTCCCGGGCGACTGACGAGGGCAAGGCCGAGGCCTCCGTCGACGGCGCGCAACAGGCGGACGGGGAGTTGCTGCCCCATGGGGTTGCGGTCGGTGGTCGAGTAGAGGATGGCGTTGTCCGGGCTGGTCACCGCGACATCGATGTCGCCGTCGCGCAGGAGGGCGAACTGCCCGGGGGACGACGGGACGCGTGTCCGGACGATCTCAAGTCCGAAGGCCTTGTCCAGGCCGCGTCCGCGCGCCGCGGCCAGGACGGGGGACTCGCTGAACTGGCCGATCCGGACGAGAGCTCCCGTGGACATCACGTCCTCCGCCCTGTCTGCGACTCGCTTCGTGGCCCTCGGCCGGCGACTATGCAATCGTGAGCAGTGCAATCGTGAGCCAACGGCCTTCCGGACCATACACGTCGAGGGGGCGCTGCGCTGCCCCCACCTTTCATCACGGATTGGACACATCGGCAGACGGGCGTCCGAATGCCATTGACAATGGGCCGCGGCCGGGGCATTGTCCGGTTGCAATCGATTGCCAAAAACGGAGGTATTAGATGAGCACATCCCGAAATCGGGTCGGCCGTCGCATGCGGGTGGGAGCGCTTGTCGCCTCCCTGGCCGTGGTGAGCATGGTGGCTGCGGCCTGCGGCTCGAACAGCAGTTCAGAGTCCAGTGCAGGCTCGGCGGAGGCTTCAGCCTCGGACGGCGCCGCCGCGAGCACGGATCCGATCCGGATCGGCATCTCGCTCCCGCTGACGGGTGACTTCTCCCAGCCCGGTGGCGAGGCCAAGAAGGGCTATGACGCCTGGGTTTCCCTGATCAACGCCAATGGCGGGCTGCTCGGACGCCAGGTCGAGCTCGTCATCCTGGATGATGCCAGCAGCCAGGAGCAGGTCGTCACGGACTACAACAACCTGATCAGCCAGGAGAAGGTCGACCTCTTGCTGGGCACGTTCTCGTCCCTGCTGAACTTCCCGGCATCGACTGTCGCCGAGAACAACAAGATGGTCCTGGTGGCCCCGGCCGGTGGCTCGCCCAAGATCTTCGAGGCGAACCCCACCTACTACTTCTTCGCCCAGCAGGCCATCGGCCCCGACCAGGCGAACCCCTTCGTGAACATGATCGCCGGCCTGCCCGACGACCAGAAGCCAAAGACGGCCGCCTACGTCACGCAGGACGACCCCTTCGCCGCTCCCGTCATCGAGTCGATGCAGGCACAGCTCGAGGCCATGGGCGTCGAGACGGTCTACTCGGAGGTCTACCCGCCGGAGACGACCAACTTGCAGCCCTTCGCCAGCAAGATCGCCGCTGCGAGCCCGGACCTGATCGCCCAGGGTGCGGTGTTCGAGGATGGCGTCAGCCTGGTGAAGAGCCTGGTCCAGGTCGGCTACAACCCGAAGATCATGTTCCAGACGTCTGCCCCGAGCAACGGCAAGCAGTACAGCGACGCCGTCGGGATCGCCAACACTGAGGGCATCTTCTACGCGGTGTCATGGTCGGAGAAGTCGCCGACGCCGGGCAACGCGGAGTTCATCGCCGAGTACCAGGCCCAGAACGGTGCTGGCCTGGTGCCGGCGGAGGATGCAGCTGACGCGTACGCGGCAGCCGAGGTCCTCGCGACGGCCGTCGAGGCCACCGGTGGTCTCGACAACACGGCCCTGAGGGACTGGCTGCACGCCAACGCGGTGGAGACCATCCTTGGCGAGCTGTCCTGGGACGAGGCGGGGCGCCCGCAGGGCGACTTCCTCCTGGCTCAGTGGCAGAACGGTGGCGTAGAGATCGTGGCGCCGCCGGAGGCAGCGACGACGGACAACCTCGTCATGCCGAAGCCGGCCTGGCAGTAGTCATCACCCCTGGTCCGTGCGGGGAGGGTCTGCGGACCCCCCTTGCACGGACCAGGGGCACGTCGGGTGGGCGATCGAGGGTCGACTCGACTCTCGGCAATCGTGTGAGAAGGGCCTGATTCGTGGAATTCGTGCAGGTGATCGCCTTCGGTCTGCTGCTGGGTGGCGTCTACGCCCTCCTGGCGTCCGGGGTGACGCTGATCTTCGGGGTGCTGGACGTCGTCAACGTCGCCCAGGGCGCGTTCCTCGTGTTCAGCGCGTTGTTCACGTGGCAGATCTGGGACATGCTCGGAATCGAGCCCCTCCTGCTCATCCCGGTCAACGCTGCGCTGATGTTCGTCCTTGGCTGGGCCATCTACCGGGGGATGCTGATCCGGGTCGCTCCTCAAGGACCAGGCATGACGGTCCTGCTCATGTTCGGCGTGGCCCTCACCATGGAGGGCATCCTCAACCTCGTCTTCGGCAACAAGTTCAAGTCCGTGACTCCCCCCTACTTCAGTTCCTCCTTGACGATCGGTGAGTTGGTCCTCCCCTGGCCGCAGCTGATCTCGGGTGTCGTCGGCATGGCCGTGCTCGGCCTGATGTACGCGTACCTCCGGCTGTCGTGGGCCGGTCGTGCCCTGCGCGCGTCGGCGCAGAACAAGGACGGCGCGGCGCTGGTGGGCATCTCGAATGTCAAGACCTCCGCCTTTGCCTTCGGCATCGGCGCGGCAACTGCCGGAGTAGGCGGTGTCCTGCTCGCGATCATGTACCCGATCTACCCGGCCACGCAGTACGACTGGATCGCGAGACTGCTCGGGATCGTGGTCCTCGGCGGCTTCGGCAGTATCCCGGGCGCCATCATCGGCAGCATGATCCTCGGCCTGACCGAGGCATTCGCCAACACCTACCTGCCGCAATGGTCGTCCCTGTTCTTCTACGGCACCATTCTGCTGATCCTGCTCTTCCGCCCACGGGGACTGATGGGAACCCGGACACGGGAGGACGTCGCATGATCGCCAAGCTCAAGCGGCCGCGGGTGCTGGTTCCGATCGTCCTTCTCGCGATCCTCGCAGTGCTGCCCTTCGCCCTCCCCGACAGCAAGTACGAGCAGTCCGTGCTGATCGTGTGCTTCCTGTTCGCGATCATGGCCTCCGGCTGGAACATCATCAGCGGCCTCGCCGGCTACATCTCGCTCGGGCACAGCGTGTACCTCGGCATCGGCATGTACACAGGAGCGATCCTCGGCAAGGCCTGGGGCATCGATCCCATGTGGCTGATCCCCCTGGGAGCGATAGCGGCCGCGCTCGTGGCCCTCGTCATCGGGGTCATCGTGCTGCGCACGAAGAGTCACGCCTTCGTCATCATCACGATCGCCGTGCTGCTGTCCTTCCAGCTGCTGGCCGCCAACCTCAAGAAGATCACCGGTGGCTCGGATGGCCTGATCGTGCCGCAGCCTTCGTGGGCGGTTGACCTCGGAAACCTGCCCTACTACTACATCTTCTTCGCGATCCTCGTCCTCACGATCGTGCTCGTCGCCGTGGTCATGAACTCGCGCCTGGGCGCCGGGCTCGTCGCGATCCGGAACGACGAGGGCAAGGCAGCGACGATCGGCATCAACACCACGGTCTACAAGGTGACGGCCTACGTCCTCAGTGCCATCCCGTTCGGGGCGGCGGGTGCCCTCTACGGGCAGTACCTCGGATTCGTGAATCCCCTCGGTGCCTTTGCCATCCTCGCGAGCGTGTACCTCGTCCTGGCCGCCCTGATCGGCGGACGCGGAACGTTGTGGGGGCCGGTTCTCGGCGGCTTCATCGTGGCCTTCGCCAACGAGTTCGCCACGACCAGTTCGGGTGGGGTCAGCGCGCGGGTGCTGATCATGGGCCTCATCCTCATCCTCACCGTCATGTTCCTCCCTGCGGGACTGCTGCCGACCATCAGCAGCCGTCTTGCCCGTCGACGCACCAAGGGCAGCGCAGTGACGTTCATCGACCAGGCGGCCATCGCCGAGCAGCACGACGAGATCCCCATCGGCCGCCTGATCGCCCGGTCGAAGGCCGACGTCGACCGGGCCACGCCCATCCTCGAGGTCCGGGACATCGTCAAGCGGTTCGGCGGCGTGACTGCCGTGGGGGGCGTCAGCCTCACCGTCGAGCGCGGGTCGATCACCGGGCTCATCGGCCCGAATGGTTCCGGCAAGACCACCCTCTTCAACTGCATGACCGGGACCTTCCGGCCGGACTCGGGGCAGGTTCTCCTGGACGGTGCGGACATCACGGGGGACAAGATCTGGACGCGGGCGCACGAGGGCCTGGGCCGGACCTTCCAGATCACCCGGCTGTTCAAGTCGATGACCGTGCTGGACAACCTGGTCGCACCGCTGGAGCGGACGAGCGCACGGCAGATGGCCGCCGGCAGGTACTCCGGCGAGGAGGTCGAACGGGCCAGGGAGGTCCTCGACTTCATGGGGCTCGCGCAGTTCGAGACGCAGAACGCCGCGGCCCTGAGCTTCGGGCAGCAGAAGCTCGTCGAGCTCGCCCAGGTGCTGATGCTGCGGCCGGGGATCATCCTCCTCGACGAGCCAGCCTCAGGGATCAACCCGACGCTCATCGGCAAGCTCGCCCACGTCATCAAGCGGCTGAACCAGGAGGGGACGACAGTGCTCATCGTGGAGCACAACATCCCGCTGGTCCTCAGCCTGTGCGACCACGTCCACGTCCTCGCCGGTGGCCAGATCCTCATCTCCGGGACTCCCGAACAGGTCCGAAACGATCCTCAAGTCATCGAGGCGTACCTGGGCCCGGACCACATGCTGGAGGCCCCCCATGCGTGACCTCGCGCTCACGATGTCCGGGGTCGAGGCCGGCTACGGAGGCGGCCTGGTCCTGCAGGGCCTGAACCTCGAGCTGGAGAGGGGCACGGTCACCTGCATCGTCGGTCCCAATGGTGCGGGCAAGAGCACCGTGTTCCGGGTCATCAGCGGGCTCCTGAAGCCACGAAAGGGCTCGGTCCTGTTCGGGGGCAAGGAGATCGGCGGCTTGTCACCCGGGGAGATCCTGCGGTCGGGCATCGCCCAGGTTCCGCAGAACCGGGCGCTGTTCCCTGAGATGACGATTCACGAGAACGTCCTGCTCGGCGGCTATGCCATCCGACGGGACCGGGCGTTGCTCAAGGAACGGCTCGCCATGGTCGCGGACATGGTGCCCATGGTCGTCGAGCGGGCGCGCGAGCATGCCGGCAACCTCTCTGGTGGCCAGCGTCGAATGGTGGAGATCGCCCGAGCCCTCATGCTGGACCCAGCCCTGGTCCTCATGGACGAGCCATCCCTCGGGCTGGACCCGAAGTCCGTGGCGAAGGTGGCCGAACTCGTGCGGACGATGGCGACAGGTGGACGAACGGTGCTGCTGATCGAACAGAACGTCCGGTTGGGCATGAACCTGGCGACTCAAGGCGTGGTGATGGAGCAAGGTCAGGTCCGGCTCACCGGTGACGCAGCGGGAATCGCCGACAACCCTGAGATCGCCACGATGTACCTGGGCAAGGCCGGGAAACCGACGACGTGACCGGGGACTTGCTCGAGCACGCGTTCACCGCCGGCGAGTTCGCTAGACGGCGCGACAGCACGTTGGCGCTGGCCGTCGCCGTGGGGGCGACCGGCGTGCTCGCGTTCGGCGAGAACCGCTCTGGGCTTGCTGTCACCTATCTCACGGGCTGGCCGGTGACCCGGACGGCCTACTACCGCCTCACGGATAGCGACAGCACGCTCTGGGTCCAGTTTCACAACCACGTCGCGAGTGCGCGCCGCACAGCCGTGGCTGCCGACGTGCGGGACATCGACGCCATGAGCACGGAGCACGTGCTCGATGGACATCCAATCCTCGCCACCCTCGGGTCCGTACCGCCGGCCGTGCGGGCGCGGGCGGTGGCCCGTGGCGTTGAACTGGTGGCCATCGACGCGGCGCATGCCCAGCTGCGTGCGGTCAAGTCCCGGGAGGAGCAGCAGGCGCTGAGGCTTGGCGCCGAGGCCAGCGACGCGGGGGCAGAGGCGCTGATCGATGCGTGCCGGCCCGGCGCCCGAGACTGGGACCTGTTCGCGGCGGCTCGCGATGCATACACACGACTCGGTGCCCGCGACCACATCTGTTATCTGAGCGTGACGGACATGCATCATCCGGATCGCGACGTGCCGGCCCAGGTTCCCGAAGGCCGCGTTCTCTCGCCGTCCAGCGTTGTCACGTTCGAGCTGAGCGCCGCTGTGTCAGCGGAGTATCCGGGGCAGATCCTGCGAACGGTCACCCTGGGCGAGCCAACCGAGGAGTACCGGCGGATGCACGACGTGGCGATGAGTGCGCGGGACTCGGTGCGCTCGTGCGTGCGAGCGGGGGCCTCCGCTCGAGACCTCGTTGATGCGTCCTGCGGCATCGAGCAGGCGGGCCTGACGACCACGGACGACCTCTTCCACGGGCTTGGCATGGGATACCTCGAGCCGATCGGAACGAGCGCATCACGCGTGCCCGCGCATGTGCCAGCCGGGGAACTCAAGGCAGGGATGGCGATCGTGGTCCAGCCGAACGTCACGCGCCGCGACCACACGGCGGGGGTCCAGACAGGGGAGATGATCATCGTGACGCAAGACGGATTCGAGGACATTCATCGGGTTGCCGAAGGGCTGGTGTCCCGGTGAGCAACGAGCTCGCGCCCGAGCAGGACATCCTCGTTCGCGAGGCGATCGCTCACTGGGCTCCCCGCTTCACCACGAATGGCGTCGCCGTTTCGGACTTCATGTCGGTCACGTCGTCGGTCGTGGCATGGGCCGACTGGGCCGACGCGTGGATCTCGGCGGGACGAGTGCACGAAGACCTGGGTCGCGAGGCACTGCAGGATGAGCGCTTGCGCTCAGCAGGCAACCACCTGTCGACGGCATCGGTCTACTACCACTTTGCCAAGTTCGTTTTTGTCGACTTCCCGGACACCATGAAGAGCGCGCACGCGATGGCCGTGCAGTGCCTGACCGACGCGCTGCCGCACCTTGACCCGCCTGGCGAACGGGTGACGATCGAGTTCCGTGGGTTCCCGATGCCAGCAATCCTGCGCAAGCCGAAGGGCGTGAGCCGGCCCCCCGTGGTGGTGATGGCCAGCGGCCTGGATTCCACCAAGGAGGAGTTGCGCAGCACTGAGCAGCTCTTCCTTGACCGGGGGATGGCGACGCTGGCCGTCGACGGGCCAGGCCAGGGGGAGTCGGAGTATGCCCTGCCGATCGAGCCGGCCTGGGAGGAAGTCGGCTCCGTGATCCTCGACTGGATCGAAGGTCGCGACGACCTCGACAGTGGCCGGGTGGGCGTGTGGGGTGTCTCCCTGGGCGGCTACTACGCCCCCCGCATGGCCAGCGGCGAGCCGCGGATCAGGGCCTGCGCCGCCCTGGCTGGGCCGTTCGACTGGGGAGGGGTCTGGGACGGCTTGCCCGAACTCACCCGACGAACCTTCACCTACCGGGCGCACCAACCATCGCAGGAGGCGGCCAGGGAGTACGGGCGCCAGCTCACTCTCGAAGGCCGGGCGGGCGACATCCGGTGCCCGCTGCTCATCATCTTCGGGGCTCGAGATCGGCTCATCCCTGCTCGCGAGGCAGAGCGCCTCGCAAGCGAATCGGGGGGGACCTTGCTGATGCTCCCCGACGGCAATCACGGCTGCATGAACGTGGCAGCCAAGCACCGCAACAAGACGGCCGACTGGTTGTCCGCACGGCTCACCTAGGCAGTTACGCGATGGAAGGAACGACATGACGGAGATCAGCACGGTCGGCTGGATCGGCCTGGGCAACATGGGGGCACCCCTGGCGACTCGACTGGTCAAGGCTGGGTACGACCTGGCCGTGTGGAACCGGACGGCCGCGAAGGCGGAACCGGTCGCCGATGCTGGTGCCTCGGTCGTCGACAGCGTGCGGGGACTTGCCTCCCGAGACGTCGTGTTCAGCATGGTGAGCACGTCGGCCGATCTCGAGCAGGTCATGCTCGACCCCGACACCGGGCTGCTGACGGGCCATGCAGTACCCCAAGTCGTCATCGACTGCTCGACCGTCAGCGTGGAATCCAGCGCGGCTGTTCGGGCCGTTGCAGAACAGCGTGGGGTTCGGTACTTCGCCGCTCCGGTGAGCGGGAATGGGAAGGTCGTCGCGGCTGGGAAGCTCAGTGTCGTCTGCAGCGGAGACAAGGAGACCTTCGAGCTCGTCAAGCCGATGATCTCCGCTCTTGGCAGGTCAGTCACCTACGTGGGCGAGTGCGAGGCCGCCCGCCTGGTGAAGATCTTCCATAACCTGGTGCTCGCCGTATACACGCAGTCGCTGGTGGAGATCCTCACCCTGGGGGAGGCCAACGGGGTCAGTCGCCAGGCGATCATGGAGTTCATCAACAACAGCGTCATGGGCTCGATGTTCAGCCAGTACAAGACCCCCGCACTGGTGAACCTGGACTTCCATCCGACGTTCACCCCGGTTCTCCTGCGCAAGGATCTCGACCTCGGTCTTGCCGAAG
>JAUXRN010000183.1 GCA_030681835.1 Actinomycetota bacterium | reverse complement strand
TCTCGGGGCGGCCTGACAACAGGATGACGGAGTGCTCGGCGCTCGCCTCGAGCAGGAGCCGCAGCCCCTGGTCGATCGGGGCATCGGATGAGACCTCGGCGAAGAAGCGATCCCAGTCGCGCGGCCGGGAGTCGAGGTGGTGCTCGCGATGCCGGGCGTCTGCGAGCACGCCGTCGATGTCGAAGATCGCGATCACGTGCTGGCCAGTTCCTCCGGCATCGGGCACGCGCAGACCAGGTTCCGGTCGCCGTATGCCCCGTCGATCCGCCGCACCGGCGGCCAGTACTTGTCCTGGCGCAGCGAGTCCACGGGGAACGCGGCGGTCCGGGCCGGATAGGCGTGGTCCCACTCACCGATCAGGCAGTCCGCCGTGTGCGGCGCATGTCGCAGAGGACTGTCGTCCAGCGGCCACGTCCCATCGGCGACTGCGTCGATCTCGCCCTTGATCGCGATCATGGCCTCGCAGAAGCGATCCAGTTCGGCGAGGCCCTCGCTCTCCGTCGGCTCGACCATCAACGTGCCGGCGACGGGGAACGACATCGTGGGCGCATGAAAGCCGTAGTCGATCAGCCGCTTGGCGATGTCGTCGACCGTGACACCCGTGCGCGCGGTGATGTCACGAACGTCCAGGATGCATTCGTGGGCGACCAGTCCCCGTTCACCGGAGTACAGGGTCGGGAAGTGGTCGCGCAGTCGCGCCGCGACGTAGTTCGCCGACAGGATGGCCGTCTGGGTGGCTAGCAGCAGCCCCCCGGCACCCATCATGCGGATGTACGCCCACGGGATGGGCAGGATCCCCGCGCTGCCCCAAGGAGCGCCGCTGACCGGACCCACTCCCCCGTCGGCGTAGCCGCGACCCGACGGCCCGGCCTCCGGACGCAGCGGATGGGAAGGCAGGTAGGGAGCCAGATGCGCACGAACCGCCACCGGGCCGACACCGGGGCCGCCGCCGCCATGCGGGATGCAGAACGTCTTGTGCAGGTTGAGGTGCGAGACGTCGGCCCCGAACTTGCCTGGCTTGGCCAGCCCGACGAGGGCATTGAGGTTCGCGCCGTCGACGTAGACCTGGCCACCGGCCTCGTGCACGAGGCCACAGATGTCCGCGATGGCAGTCTCGAACACCCCGTGCGTCGAGGGGTACGTCACCATCAGCGCCGCGAGGGAGTCGCGGTGCTGGTCGATCCGTGCGCGAAGGTCGTCGAGGTCGACGTTGCCGTGCTCGTCGCAGGCGACGACGACGACGCGCATGCCCGCCATCACCGCGCTCGCGGCGTTCGTGCCATGAGCGCTGCTCGGGATCAGGCATACGTCACGATGACCGGAACCGTTGGCGCGATGGTAGGCCGCGATCGCGAGCAGCCCGGCGAACTCGCCCTGGGAGCCCGCGTTGGGCTGGAGGCTCACCGCGTCGTACCCGGTGACCTCGACGAGCCAGTCCTCGAGCGAGCGGATGAGGTCGAGGTAGCCGACTGCCTGGTCCAGGGGGGCGAAGGGGTGGATGGCGGCGAACTCCGGCCACGTGACCGCCTCCATCTCGGTTGTGGCGTTGAGCTTCATGGTGCACGAGCCGAGCGGGATCATCGCGCGGTCCAGTGCGATGTCACGGTCCCCCAGCCGCCGGATGTAGCGAAGCATCGCCGTCTCGCTGTGGTGTGCGTGGAAGACCGGATGCGTGAGGAAGGGGCTGGTGCGCAGGAGCGCGGCGGGCAGCCCGATGCCCTCCGACTCCTCGATCCGGTCGTACGAGAGCCCTGCGGCTGCGGGGAAGACGCCCGAACAGGCCCGCCAGACCTTCTCCACGTCGCCGGGTGTGGTGAGCTCGTCGCTGCTGGCCGACACGGTGTCGGCGTCGACGAGGCGCAGGTTGACTCCCTCTCGCCGCGCCGCATCGAGCACCTCGACCGCACGGCCCGGGGTCGACCACCGGACGGTGTCGAAGAAGTCCGTGGAGTCGAGGGTGGCGCCGACCGTGCGGAGGCCGGACGCGAGGACCCGGGCCCGGTCGTGCACGCGGCGGGCGATCTCCGTGAGCCCGAGCGGCCCGTGGTAGGCGGCGTACATCGACGCCATCACGGCAAGGAGGACCTGGGCTGTGCAGATGTTGCTCGTCGCCTTCTCCCGGCGGATGTGCTGCTCCCGCGTCTGCAGGGCAAGCCGGTAGGCCGGCGCACCGTCGGCGTCGATGCTCACGCCTACCAGTCGCCCCGGGAGTCCGCGCTCGAGCCCGGCGCGCACGGACATGAAGCCGGCATGCGGTCCCCCGAAACCGAACGGGACACCGAGCCGCTGGGCCGAGCCGACCACCACGTCGGCTCCGAGCTCCCCCGGCGGGGTGAGCAGGGTGAGGGCGAGCAGGTCGGTCGTCACCATGGCCAGCGCGCCACCGGCGTGCGCCGCTTCGATCAGGGGTGTGATGTCGCGTACGCGACCCGACGTCCCCGGGTAAGACAGCAGCACGCCCGCGTAGTCACCCGGGGGCAGCCCGGCATCGAGTTCGGCCACGTCGATCGACACGTCGAGCGGCAGCGCCCGGGTCTGCAGGACGGCGAGGATCTGCGGGTGGGTGTCCGCGTCCACGAGAATGCGTGATCGGCCCTTGGCCTGGCGCAGCGCAAGGCCCATGGCCTCCGCTGCTGCCGTGGGCTCGTCGAGCAGGGACGACCCGGCGACCGGCAGGGCGGTGAGGTCCTCGACCATCGTCTGGAAGTTGAGGAGTGCCTCGAGGCGGCCCTGGGAGATCTCTGGCTGGTAGGGCGTGTACGCGGTGTACCAGGCCGGGTTCTCCATGATGTTGCGCAGGATCACGCCCGGGGTGATGGTGCCGTAGTAGCCCAGGCCGATCATGCTGGTGATGACCTCGTTGCGAGCGGCCATCCCCCGCAGTTCTGCCAGCGCCTCGTGCTCGGTGGCTGGCTCGGGCAGGCGCAGGGACTCGCGCCAGCGGATCGCCTCGGGGACCACCGCGCTGCTGAAGGACTCCAGGTCCGCGAAGCCCAGTAGGGCGAGCATGCGCGCGCGATCCTCGTCGTTCGGGCCGACGTGGCGGGCGGTGAATTCAGGAGCGCTCATCGGGTCACCTAGTGGCCAGTGCCATGCGGCACGCGGGGCAGAGCGACCACGGGCGTGGTCGCCGATCCCCCTCTGTCACCCAGAGGTGCCTCTCCCGTGCGGTCCATGTGCCTGAGAGGTTGACGGGGAGATTGCCCCTTCGGCGCCTGGTTGCCCAGGACTCTCCCGCACGGGATCAGTCAGCGCCCTCATGCTACTCGGTGAGCGCCCAGAGCGCCTTGCCAAGGCGAGCGCCGTGCTAGACAGCGTGCAGGCGGGCCCGGCGCATGGACAGCTCGTCCGACGGTGCGACCGGCTCGTGGTCGGTCGTCGGTTCCTCGCCGGGCAGGTTGGCCAGGGTCCCCTCGACCTCGCGCCAGACGCTGCCGACCGCTATCCCGAACACGCCCTGTCCGCCCCGGACGAGGTCGACGACCTCGTCGGCGCTGCGGCACTCGTAGATGCTCGCTCCGTCGCTCATGATCGTCAGGCCGGCCACGTCCTCACCGCTGCGCTCCGCGAGGTGGTCGACGGCCGCCCGGATGTTCGGCAGCGAGACCCCGGTGTCAATGAGCCGCTTGACGATGCGCAGCACCAGGATGTCGCGGAAGCCGTAAAGCCGTTGGGAGCCCGAGCCCGAAGCCGGGCGGACAGTGGGGACGACCAGTCCGGTGCGCGCCCAGTAGTCCAGTTGCCGGTAGGTGATCCCTGCGGCCGCGCACGCGACGGGACCGCGGTAGCCGATGTGCGCGGGCAGCGGTCGCAGCGAGGCATCGTCGAAGAGGGCACCCTGGACCTCTGGGTGAACCTCGGGCTTCGAGCCGGGTGCGGTCACGTCGTCCTCCATCGTCTTCGGCCACTGTAGCGACCGCGTCCCTGACGTTAGGTGCGCGTTCCGTTGCGGTCAAAGGCCAGCCGCGGCGTGTCGTGGGGCAAAGTCTCAACCTCATCCTGAGGTTACGAGGGGCCGCCGGGCTCCCCGAAGTCCTCCGGCGACACCTGGTCGAGGAACTCCCGGAACTTCTCGACCTGGTCCTCATCGGGGGCCGGCTCGTCGTCGGGCAGGTCGATCCCCGCCTCGTCCATCACCTCCGCCGCGCCCCGGATGGGGGCGTCCACCCGCAGCGCGAGGGCGATGGCGTCGGAGGGGCGCGCGCTGACCTCCACGCCGTTGCTGAAGACGAGCAGCGCGTAGAAGACCCCATCCTCCAGTGACGTGATGCGCACCTCGGACAGGGTGGCCCCGAGGGCCGCAAGGACGTCGCGGAGCAGGTCGTGGGTCAACGGACGCGGCGGGACGATGCCCTGTTGGGCGTAGGCGATGGCTGTTGCCTCGCCGGCCCCGACCCAGATGGGCAGGTAGCGGCCACCGGCCCGATCCCGCAGCAGGACGATCGGGTTGTTGGACGGCATCTCCACCCGGACGCCGACGACCTCGAGTTCCAGCACCTGCTCAGGGTAGCCCGACGCGGCACCGGGTGCCTCGTGGTCAGCCCCGCCCGCCGCGCACGAGCTCCGCACGCAGGAGCGCCGCATGCAAGTGGATGAGCAGGGAGGCGAGCTCCCGGATGATCTCCTGCTCGCGAGCGCGCCCGTCGCGGTCCTTGGAGTTCTTGAAGGGCGTGGCCATCTGGTCGACCAATCCCGCCTCGCGGTCGGTCACCACGCGGAAGGGCCGCAGATGCCTCGCCTCGACCCCGTAGGCGGACAGCTTCGCGACGATGGTGGAGATCGCGAGCGCGTCCTCGTCGTAATGGCCCGCTGGGGTGGCCCATACCAGGCCGATCCCCTCGAGCTGGGCCAAGGTCGTTTCCGCGAGTCCGCATGCCTCTGCCAGCTCCGCACGGGTGAGGCGCACGCGGCCCGCGCCGGGCCGGAAGTCCTCGGGCTGGAGGCCGCTCCCGGCCACCGGGCCCCGAGGCGGACCCTCCGGGTCCAGCCCGACCTCGGAGATCTGGTCCCGGATCACCTTGAGCGGCAGGTACTGGTCCCGTTGGAGCTTCAGCACCGCGCGGAGCTGGTCGATGTGGTGCTGGTTGTAGCGCCGGTAGCCCGATGCCGTGCGTTCCGGGGACACCAGCCCCTCGGACTCGAGGAACCGGATCTTGCTGATCGTGACGTCAGGGAAGTCCTTGCGGAGCAGCGTGAGGACCTCGCCGATGCTGATGGTGCCGGTCACGATGCCCTCAGTGGCCTCGCCCATGCCCTCGGTCATCGGCCTGCGTCAGCGCTCATGAGGGTGTGTCGAGACCGAGCAGGAAGACGAAGCGGAACTTGCCGATCTGCAGCTCGTCTCCGCCGCTGAGCCGCTGGTCGTCAACCCTGACGCGGTTGACATACGTGCCGTTCAGGCTGCCCGCGTCACGCACGCTCCACCCCTCCGGCCCGTGTCGCAGCTCCGCGTGGTGGCGGCTGACGGTGACGTCGTCAAGGAAGATCCCGGCTTCCTGCGCCCGGCCCACGGTCACCACCCCCGAGCCCGGATCGAGCAGGAACTCCGTGCCTTCCCCCGTCCCGCGGTGCACCACCAGCAGCGCGTTGCCCGTCGGGAGCTCGAACTGCCGGCCCGAGCCGACTGGGCTCATTCCGCCCGACCCCGTAGCCGGTCCGGAGGGGATGATGGACGTGATCGAACCCGTGTGCTCCAGCAAGTCGAACGCCTCCGCCGACAACGGAGTGCCGCACGAGCCACAGAAGCGGTCATCGTCCTCGTTGTCGTGCCCGCACTTGGCGCAGGTGTTCGCCACGCCGCTACTTCTTCTCGACGATTGCCTGGTAGTCGGCCGGCGTCAGGAGCCCGTCGAGCGCTCCGGGGTCCGACGGCACCATCTCGACCATCCAGCCGGCCCCGTACGCGTCACTGTTGACGGTCTCGGGCTTGGCGTCGAGCGCCTCGTTCACGGCCACGACCTCGCCGGACAGCGGCGCGTAGATGTCGCTCACGCTCTTGGTCGACTCGACCTCGCCGCAGGGCTCCCCCCCGGTGAGCGCGGCCCCCACGGTCGGCAGCGACACGAAGACGATGTCCCCCAAGGAATCCTGCGCGAAGTCGGTGATCCCGAAGACGAGCGTCCCGGCCTCCGTGCTGCGCACCCACTCGTGCTCGGCGGTGTAGCGCAACTCCTGTGGGTACATGCCTTCCTCCCCTGTGCGGCGGCCGGTCATCCAGCCGACTCAGGAACTGTAACCGAGATGCTGACACTGTCATCGACCGAAGCCTCGAATTCGGCGCCACGGGTGCGCACCGAGTCGGCCACGCCACCGGGGATGCTCATGGCCGCCGCGAGCCCCTCCGCGTCGCCGATGGCGAGCACCCTGATCGGGCTCGGCACCGGTTGACCGTCGACCACGATCCCCTCGGGGCCGTCGCCGAACCACGTGTCCACGACGATGCGAGTCGAGCCCACCTGGATCGCCTCGGCCCCCGCATCCCGCAGCTCCTGGACGGCGTCGAGGAGCACGACCGAGTCGACCGCCCCGTCAGGGTCGGTGATCGTGATCGTGATGCCTGGCCCGTAGACGGCCGTCGTGCCGGTGAGCACCTGCAGCCCCTCCAGCGTCCGCCGTGACTCCGCCAGCGCCTCCACCGTCGAGCCGCGTTCGAGGTCGTCCTGCAGCCGTGCGAGCCGCGCGGCCTCGGCATCCAGGCGACCTTGGCGGGCTCCCAGGTCGTCCAGGATCTGGACGAGGTCCTCCGTGCGAGCGTTGCGCCAGGGCTCATCGCCGTCTGGGCGGAGCAGGGCCACCGTCACGAGCAGTCCCAAGACCAGGAACAGCAGCCCGATGACCAGGTGCGGCCGTGCCGGGGTGAACGCAAGCCGGCGCAGCGCTTCACGGGCCTCCGATGACTCAGCCACGATCAGGCCCGGAACAGGATGCGGCGGATGGCCGCGGCGTTGGCGAAGATGCGCATCGCCAGCACGACGACGACGCCCGTGGACATCTGGGCACCCACGCCCAGCTGGTCACCGAGGAACACCAGGAAGGCGGCGATCACGACGTTCGAGAGGAACGACACGACGAAGATGCGGTCGTCGAACCGACGCTCCATGAGTGCGCGGAAGCCGCCGGCCACGGCGTCAAGGGCCGCCACGATGGCGATGGGCAGGTAGGGCTCCAGCCACAACGGGACCGTGGGGTGCCACAGGATGCCGATGGCGATCCCGACGAGCAGGCCGATGATGGCGATCACGGGGAACCCCCCTCCAGCTGTGGGTCCGGAGCGGCGAACCGAGGACTGCGCAGCTCCCCCGCCGGCAACGCTACGTCAGCAAGGTCGAGGTCCCCGACCAGGCCGTAGTCGCTGCTCAGCCCGTCAAGGAGTACCCGTGGTCCTGACGTGGGGGCGCTCGCTGCCCGCGCGCCGACCGCGGCGATGACGTAGGGGCGGGTCAAGGGCTGGTAGTTGACGAGGATCGCCTCGCCGGCGTTCCTGATCGCCGTGTCTGCGGTGAGCCGCTGCCCGTTCACGGCGATTCCGGTGGCGCCCTCCTGCCAGAGGGCGTTGACAACGTCCTGCAGGTCACGGTCCAGGACGCGATTCAGCGACCCGACCTCGGCCCCAGGGGCGTCGTCCAGGGTGATCACCACGCCCGGGCCCTCGAGTGCGGACGTGCCTGCCTGCGCTGACAGGACGGTGATCTCGCTCGCTCGGGCCGGCCCCGCATCGGACTCCGCGAGCAGGGCTTCGCGTAGTCCCTGCACCTGCGCCGTCGTGGCGTCAACGGCGGCCTGCCGCTCGGCGACCGTGCCGGCCAGAACCTGGACTCGTTCCTCGAGCGCCGCACGAGTCTGGCCGCGCTCCGCAGTCGATAGCCGGGCGTTCCACAAGGCCGCCGTGATCACCAGCCCGATGACGACGGCCACGGCAAGCGCCAGCCATGCGGTGGGCCGACGAGCAGTCGGGCCGGGCAGCGGGGCCGGGGTGCCGGCGTAGTCGTCCTGCGTCATGTCCGACAGGAATCGCTCAAGGATCGCATCGGGAGGGCTGGTCCCCCGAGTGGCAGCGCTCACGAGGCCGCCTCGACGACCGACTGCCAGTGATCGAGCATGCGCATGGCCGCCTCTGAGTCCGAGGCCTCCGCGAAGAGGGTGAAGCTTGCCTGGGCGTCCTCCGGCAGGACGAGACACCAGCTCCCGTCTGGCTGTAGCACGCGAATCCCGTCAAGGGTGTCGAGCTCGAACCCCTCGGCATGCTGCCGCACGCAGCGCATCGCTGCCCCCCGGCGAAGCCATGGCACGGCGATGGAGCGGGAGATGACGGTGGTGGCAGGGATGCGGTCATTGAGCTCGCTCAACGACATCTCGGTGTTCGCCATCAGTGACAGCAGCATGATCAGCGAGGCAACCGCATCAGGCCCGGGCCCGACCGCCGGAAGCACGAACCCGCCGCGGCCGTCCCCGGCCAGGATCACTGCGGGGTCATCCGCGGCGCTCGCAAGTGCCGCAGAGCCCGACCCGATCCGGCGCACGGCAACCCCATGGAAGTCAGCGACCTGCTCCGCTAGGCGGCTGGTCGTCACCGGCACTGCCACGACGCCGCTGTGCCGGTCAGCCGACATGAGATCGAGCATGATGAGCAGCATCCGCCCGTCATCGATGACGTGGCCGAGCTCGTCCACCACGCTGAGCCGCTCCCCCGCTGGCCCCACGCGGGCACCGAGCATGGCCCCGGACGACACCACCAGCCCGCTCAACCGTGCGAGGGATGCCTCCCGATGCTCCCTGACGTCGGCGGCCGCGTCCTCCTCAAGCGATGTGCCCACGGTGAGGGCGTCGAGTCCGAGCCGGCCCATGATGACCGAGAGGACGCCGATCGATGGGCCGTTCCCTGCGTCGATGACCAGCCGCGGCGCCGCGCGCTTGATTGCCTCCGTGCCGATCTCGGCCTCGATGTCGTTGGCGTAGTCGTCGAGCACCCGGTGCGGAGTGCGGATGTCACCGATGTCGGCCGGCAGCGGCCGACGGAACTCCTTGCGGGTGAAGATCCGCTCGATCGCCTCCCGCTGGTGCGTGCCGATCTCGGCCCCGTGCGCATTCAGGAAGAGCACGTCGATGCTGTCGGGCCGCCCGGGAGTCGTGCGAAGGATGACGCCGCCATCTGCGTAGCGCGACGCATCGTTGCGCACCAGGGCCGTGGTGACCGCCCGCAGGTCACGGATGTTCAGCCCGGCGGCCGTCAACGCGCCGGCGAGGGCGCGATTGAGCGAGCGCGCGGCCTTGCTGTGGTCGCGCCCTACCGTGACCGTCGCGCCCTTGGGCAGGGTCGTGGCGAAGGCCGCTGCCAGCCGCACGATC
This sequence comes from Actinomycetota bacterium, assembly GCA_030681835.1. Lineage (GTDB taxonomy): Bacteria > Actinomycetota > Actinomycetes > S36-B12 > S36-B12 > UBA10649. The sequence goes on along the minus strand of JAUXRN010000183.1, from coordinate 10,123 downwards.
CGCTCGGGTGTCATGTCCACGTTGACGATGCCGCGGACTCCGTGATCGCCGAACACCTGCCGTTGCGACGGCGACTCCCATACGACGGACTCGTCGACATACGTGCCCTCGTCGATGGTCTTGCCGGGGTAGATGAGGACGTCCGTGCCGATCACCGACCCGTCCATGACGGTGCAGTTGTCCGCGATGACCGCGCCCTCGAGTACGCGGGCACCGTGCCGAACCTCAGTGGCCCGGCCGACCACCGCCCCTCTCAGGTCGGCGTCATTGCCGATGAACACATTGGGGTGCAGGACGCAATGGTCGACCACGGCCCGCGATCGGATCAGGGCATTCGTGCCGACCACGGTGTAGGGGCCGACCAACGCTCCGGCCTCGATCTTGGCGAAAGGCCCGATGTACACGGGTGGGACGATCACGGCGTCCGGCGAGAGCTCAGCCCCGGTGGCCAGGAAGGTGCCGGGTGCCACCTCGAACGCATCGACCTCGCTGCGAACGAGGCCATCGAGGACGTCACGATGGGCCTTGGTGTAGGCGGTGAAGCTGCCGACATCCTCCCAGTACCCGTCCAGGACCCGTCCGAAGACGTTCGCCCCTTCGCGGATGAGGCGCGGGATGATGTCCTGAGCCCAGTCGCTTGGCTCGTCGGGCGCGATGGAGCTGAGCACCCTCTGGTTCACGATGTAGATGCCCGTATTGACGGTGTCGTCGGCCACCTCGCCCCAGCTCGGTTTCTCCACGAGCGACAGCAGCCGGCCAGCCGGGTCGACGGTGACGACCCCGAAAGTGCGAGGGTCAGCCCGGCGGGCGAGGGCCATCGTCAGGTCCGCGCCCGATGCCACGTGGCCCTCGTAGAGGCTCTGCACGTCCATGTCGGTCAGGCAATCGCCGGAGATGACGAGGATGTCGTCGTCCTCGAGCCAGTTCAGGGCGTAGCGCACGCTGCCCGAGGTGCCCAGCGGCCGCGGCTCGGTGAGGAAGCGAAGGTCGACGTGTTCGACGCGGTCGGTGCTGAAGTACTTCAGGACGACACTCGCCTGGTGCTGCAGGGTCACGACGCACCTGTCCACGCCGTGTCGCCCGAGGAGCTGCACGACCCGGGACAGCATGGGCTCGCCCACGATAGGCAGTAGCGCCTTGGGCACGGCTGTCGTGAGCGGGCGCAAGCGGGTTCCCGCTCCTCCGGCCGTGACCACTGCCTGCATCGCCGTACCCCGTCGTCAGACTCGCTCACGCAGCGCGAGTGCCTGCTGCACGTAGCGTATTCCGGCCCACCAGTACAGTCCTGTGCCCCAGAGGGCGAACGCCCAACCGCACGCGATCGCGATAGTCCCCCACGGCTCGGCCAGGCCGCCGAGAAGCAGGAGCGGGAAGCCCCACAGCAAGGACCATGTCGCAGCCTTGCCCACGTACGTCACGGGAAGTGCGAGGCGCCCGTGCCTGCGCAGAACAGGCAGGATCGCGAGGAGCATGAGCTCGCGGGCAACCAGCACCCCCACCAGCCACCACGGGATCAGGCTGCGCAACGCTAGCCCCACCAGCGTCGCGGCGATGTAGAGCCGGTCGGCCAGCGGATCGAGCATGATCCCCAGCCGGCTGCGCTGGTTTAGCGCCCGCGCCAGGGCGCCGTCGATCCAGTCCGTCGCGCCGGCGATGGCGAGGACGACGAAGGCCCACACATCTGCCTCGGGGACCAGTACCAGCCACAGGAAGAGTGGCACCCCAAGCAGTCGGGCGAAGCTGATGACGTTCGGGATGGTGAGGATCCGGTCGCTGGCCTCCTCGGGCTCAGGCTGGCTCATCGCCCACCCGTTCCGGCTTAGGCTCGGCCTCCGCGACCGGCTCGGCCTCCGCGACCGGCTCGGGGTCGACGTGCCGTCCACGGCGGGAGCGCATCCGGAGGGCGAGGACGAGCAGCCCGATCCCCAGCAAGACCAGGACGATCGCGCCGATCGTGGCCCCACGGATCCAGTCAGGCGCCTGTGGGACGACGAAGTCGATCGACAGCGCCAGAGGCCCGGTCGGCAGCCCGGACGGGTGCATGAGCACGATCGTCAGCGGACGCTCGTCCGGCACCGGGATGGCGGCCGTGGGACCCACCATCTGGGCCAGCCAGAAGTCCTGCTCCTGCGGCAGCCCCGGAACCGTGACACCCGGGACGTCACGCACCGACCAGTCGTCGCCATCGCGCAGCGCGACCGAGTACGGGCTGCCGCGCAGGAACTCGTCGACTTCAGTCGTGGCCGCCGCCCCGATGAAGACGAGGGCGGTCGGGTCGCCCCGTTCGAGGGTCGTCACGCTCAAGTGCGTCGTCCCGTAGCGCTCGACATAGGGGATGTCGGCGCCGAAGCGATCGATGTCCACGATGGTCGCCAGCGAGTCCGCGCCCGGCGTGATGGTCCCGGCGTCGAAACGCATCACGCCGTCCTCATCGAAGACCTCGTTGCCCCAGAGGGCAGCCGTGGCGAGGGCTCCGCCGCCCAGGAGGCAGAGCAAGCCGAGCAGGCCGACCAGCAGCCGCTTGATCACTACACCCTCCCCTTCCGATGCACCTGCAACGCTATCGACCCGGTGTCGGTCACCGGCCGAGCACGAGGTACAGCGTGGCACCGATCCCCACGAGCACGACCAGGGCCCGCAGCACGGCGTTCGGCAGCAGCCTCGCCACGCGACCACCGACGTAGCCTCCCGGAACCGAGCCGGCGGCGACCGCCAGCGCCGCCAGCCACGCGACGGCGCCGCTCGCCGCGAACACGACCGCGGCCGTCAGGTTCGCGCTCGCGGCCAGGATGTTCTTGGCGGCGTTGGCCCGCTGGGTGTCCGGGTCGTAGACCAGGCCGAGGACAGCCATCAGCATGACCCCCTGCGCCGCGCCGAAGTAGCCGCCATAGATGCCGACGGCCCCCGTCCACGGCCAGACGGTGCCCTCGGCCCCCCTGTGACGAACCACCCAGCGCGACAGGATCGGCTGGATCGCGACGAGCACGGTGGCCATGCCGACCAGCCACGGCACTGCGGCGACGAAGACACGGCTGGGCAACGCGACCACGAGCCCGGCCCCGAAGGCTGCGCCGATGATCGTCGCGGCGATGGGCCAGCGCAGCCGTGACATCCGGTCGCGGAGGTCGGCTCGGTAGGCCCACGCACTGGCGAATGACCCGGGCGACAGGCCCGTGGTATTGGTGCCATTGGCCGTGACGGGTGGCAGGCCCGCGGCGAGCAGCGCCGGATAGGTGATCAGGGTGCCTGATCCAACGGCCGCATTGATGAAGCCTCCGGCGAACCCCGCCAGGGCCAGCAAGGCCCAGGTCGACGCCTCCACGGGTCAGCTGCGCGATCGACGGGCATGCCATCGACCCGCATCGTGCTGGACGGTCAGCCGCAGGCCAAACGCCTCGTTGAGCCAGGGTCCGGTGAGCACCTCGCCGAGGGGGCCGGCGGCCACCGCCCGTCCGCCGCGCAGCAGCAGCGCATGCGTGAACCCCTCCGGGATCTCCTCGACATGATGGGTAACGAGGACTTGGGTCGGCGCGAGCGGATCGCCTGCCAGCCGCGCCAGTCGCTGCACGAGGTCCTCCCTGCCACCAAGGTCCAGGCCGGCACCCGGCTCGTCGAGGAGGAGGAGCTCGGGGTTGGCCATCAGCGACCGGGCGATCAGCGCACGCTTGCGCTCCCCTTCTGACAGCGTGCCGAATGCGCGGTCGATCAGGTCACTTAGGCCCCAAGCGGCCAGCAGGCCTACTGCTCGCGAGGCGTCGGCCTCGTCGTACTCCTCGCGCCATCTCCCGATGACCGCATGCGCCCCCGACATGACCACGTCCCGCACCGACTCCCCGGGCGGGAACTCCATCCCGTGCAGGGTGCTGGCCCAGCCGATCCGGGTGCGCAGATCCGCGACCTCTACGGCCCCGAGCACCTCGTCGAGGATTTCCACGTCACCGGATGTCGGGAAGAGCCGCGCCGCAGCGATGAGCATCAGGGTGGTCTTCCCGGCCCCGTTCGGTCCGAGCACGACCCAGCGCTCACCCTCGCCCACCGTGAGCGAGATGTCCGCGAGGATGTCCCGGCCGTCCCTGCGCACGAAGACATCCCGCATCTCGATGACGCTGGTCACCCGCACACCCTAGGCGGTGCCTAGGGTGGCCGAGCACTACCGTTGGGCCCACATGGACGAGAACCGCCGGACGCTGCTCATCACCCTGTCGGGCAACGATCGACCGGGCGTGACCCGCCGCCTGTTCGAGACCCTGGCCCAGCATCCCGTGACCGTCCTCGACATCGAACAACTGGTCGTCCGTGGTCGCCTCGTCCTCGCCGTTCTCATCGACGTCACCGGGGACGATGGCGTCATGGCGGCCACCCGCGCGGCCGCCCGGCGAGTCGCGGCGGACCTCGACATGGACGTCGACACCGTCCCTGGGGCCGCCGAGGATGACGAGCGCCGGCGCAACCGCATCCACGTCACAATGATGGGCGCCCCCCTCGTGCCTGCGGCGGTCGCAGCCGTGGCCCGCGAGATCGCCGACCGGGGCGGCAACATCGACCGGATCCGACGTGTTGCCTCCTATCCGGTCACGGCCGTCGTCCTCGAGGGGTCGGGGGTGTCCGTTGAAGAGCTCCGCAGGCCGCTCGCCGCGACGGCGGCGGCGCAGGGTGCCGACATCGCGGTGCAGGAGGCTGGCCTGGACCGCCGTGGCCAATACCTCGTCGTCATGGATGTCGACTCGACGTTCATCCAGGACGAGGTCATCGACCTGCTCGCCGACGAGGCCGGCGTGATGCCCGAGGTCGCTGCCCTCACGGCTCGCGCCATGGCGGGCGAGCTCGACTTCGAGGCGTCGCTGCGAGCCCGCGCCGCGCTGCTCGAGGGGTTGCCGGCCGGCGCGCTCGACCGGGTACGGGACCGGATCACGCTCACCCCCGGTGCGCGCACGCTGTGCCGCAACCTGAACCGGCTGGGCTACCGGGTGGCCCTGGTGTCTGGCGGGTTCACCGAGGTGATCACGCCGATCGCGCGCGAGCTGGGGGTGAGCGACGTGCGCGCCAATCGACTGGAGATCGTCGACGGGGTGCTCACCGGCCAGGTGATCGGGCCGGTCGTGGACCGACTGGGGAAGAAGGCGGCCCTCGAGCACTTCGCCCGCCAGTACGCGATCCCCCTGCGCCGCACGATCGCGATCGGGGACGGCGCCAACGACGTAGACATGCTGGCTGCTGCCGGGCTCGGGATCGCGTTCAACGCGAAGGCCGCCGCGCGAGCCGCGGCGGACACAGCGGTCAACGTCCCCTACCTCGACTCAGTGCTCTTCCTCATCGGCGTGACCCGCGAGGAGATCGAGTCCGCGGACGCACGGGAAGGACTCGACACCGCCACGACTCGCAGATGACGCTGGCATACTTCCGCAATGGCCCGATCGGCGCATCCAGCACGTCGCCACCGCGTTGTTGCAGCCGTCGCCGCGACCGCAGGCATGGCGGCTATGGCATGGGTGCTCGCCCCGAATGCGGTCGGCTTCGGGAGCGATCACATGGCGGCGCACGGGGTGCGCGAGCAGGTTGCGCAGGAACCGACTCCCCTGCGCGACGGCGAATCGCTCCTTCCGGTCGGCATGACGCGGGCGTACACGCCGGCCAAGCAGAATGGCGCGTGGGACGACTACCGCTGCTTCATCCTCGACCCGCGTCTTGACGCCGATGCCTGGCTCACGGGCACCCGCTTCGTGCCCGGCAATGCGGCCGTTGTCCACCACATCATCCTGTTCCAGCTCGATGCCGATCGCGTCGCAGCCGCGCAGGAGAAGGACGCGGCCGAACCTGGTGCGGGGTGGTCCTGCTTCGGCGGACCCGGCCTGCAAGTCACGGCCTTGCCGTCCCGCAGCGCCTTCTCCGCAGCCCCATGGCTCGCGGCCTGGGCGCCGGGGGGCAGTGACCACGTCATCCCCGACGGACTCGGCGTGCGGATGGCGGCCGGCTCCCGAGTGATCCTGCAGGTCCACTACAACCTGCGCGTCGGGCGCGGACCCGACCGCACAAGGCTGGAGTTGCGGACCAGGCCCGCGGATGACTCGATGACGGCCTTGCACACCCGGCTACTGGCGGCACCGGTCGAGCTGCCGTGCCTGCCCGGGGAGAAGGGGAGGCTGTGTGACCGCTCCGCCTCGATCGCCGATACCGTCAAGCGCTTCGGCTACGGCGCACTGGAGACCATCTCGGGGCTCGCAAGCGTGTGCCGCCCGACCTCGCCGAACCCCGGTCCAGGCCCGACGCAGTCGTGCGTGTGGGGGGTCCCGGAAGACATGGTCGTCTATGCGGCGGCGCCTCACATGCACTTGCTGGGTTCGTCCATGACCATCGAGTCGAACCCGGGCACCACTCGGGCGCAGACGTTGCTCGACGTACCCCAGTACGACTTCGACCGCCAGGGTGCGACGTGGCTGGCCCAGCCCGTGCTCCTCAAGGCAGGGGACGCGCTGCGTATCACGTGCACGTGGGACACCTCCCTGAGGCGGATCCTGCCTGCCTTCGCCGGCGTGAAGCCCAGGTATGTGACGTGGGGCGAGGGGACAACCGATGAGATGTGCCTCGGGGTCCTCAGCACAGCGACGGCACCGGCACCCAGCCCGGCATCCGCGCCGCGCTAGCCCCGGGGCACCGCGTAGTCAGCGAGCCGGAGCGCGCCGGCACGCGACGGAACGTCAGCCCAGTCGACGATCCCCTCGATCACGGCGATGCCGCTCGTCGGGAACTTGGCCGTGGCTTCGGCCACGAGGGGGGCCGATGCGCACAGTGCATCGACCACCATGGAAACGCCGGGGTTGTGGCCGACCATGACCAGCACGTCGACATCGCCTGGCGTGCTGGCGACGATGTCAATGAGGGTGCGCGGTCCGGCCTCGTAGATCCTCGGCTCGTCACGGGTCCGGCGCACCGACCAGTCAGGGCCGAGGCGCGCAGCCGCCAGTGCCCACGTCTGCTGGGCCCGCAGCGCCGACGAGACCAGCACCAAGCATCCGCGCACGTCGGCAAGGCTGACGTGGCCAGCCAGCCAGTCCCCGATGCCCGGCGCATCGCGGCGCCCCCTGGAGTTGAGCGGGCGGTCGTGGTCGGGGACGCCTGCCGGGTAGTCGCTCTTCGCGTGCCGGACGAGCACGAGGTGTCGCTCCACGGTCATGATCAGGCGCCCTGGGAGTGCACTCCACCGTCGACGTGGATGATCTCGCCCGTCGTGGCGGGGAACCAGTCGGAGAACAGGGCCACGCACGCCTTTGCTGCCGGGACCGGATCGTCAAGATCCCACGCCAGGGGGGCCCGCGAGGACCAGACTGCCTCGAAGTCGTCGAAGCCGGGGATGCTCTTGGCCGCCATCGTCCTGATCGGGCCAGCCGCCACGAGGTTCACCCGGATGCCGCGCGGCCCGAGGTCGCGGGCGAGGTACCGCGCGGTGCTCTCGAAGGCCGCCTTCGCTACCCCCATCCAGTCGTACTTCGGCCAGGCAACCGTCGCGTCGAAGTCCAGCCCGACGACGGACCCGCCCGCCGACATCAGCGGGCTCGCGGCGACGGCGAGGGCCTTGAGCGAGTAGGCGCTGACGTGCACCGCGGTGCCGGCGTCGGCCCAGGAGGTGTTGAGGAAGTTTCCGCCGAGGGCTGCCTCGGGCGCGAAGCCGATCGAGTGCAGGACACCATCGAGTCCGTCCACGTGCTCGCGGACGTGATCGGCAAGGGCGGCGAGGTGCTCCTCGTTGGTCACGTCGAGTTCGACGATGGGCGCCTCGGCCGGCAGCCGTCCGGAGGAGCGCCTCGTCAGGCCCATCGTGCGCCCGAAAGACGTCAGGATGACCGTGGCCCCTTGCTCCTGGGCCAGGCGGGCCACGTGGAAGGCGATGGACTGGTCCGTCAGCACCCCGGTTACGAGGATCCTCTTGCCGTCGAGCAGTCCCATGGACCCGTCCTTCGTCGTCGCCGCTGTCAGTGCCCCATCCCCAGCCCACCATCGACGGGGATGACCGCGCCCGTCACATAGGCGGCCGAGGCGAGGAAATCGACCACCTGCGCGATCTCGGCCGGCTGAGCATAGCGACCGAGCGGGATCCCCTTGAGGATCTCGCCGCGGCGGTCCTCGCCGAGCTCAGCGGTCATGTCCGTCTCGACGAACCCGGGAGCGACGACGTTGACGGTGATGCCGCGTGAGCCCACTTCTCGGGCCAGCGACCGCGCCGCACCGACGAGGCCCGCCTTCGACGCTGCATAGTTCACCTGCCCAGCTGACCCGGCCGCCCACACGACGGACGACACGAAGACGATGCGCCCCGACCTGGCCTTCAGCATGCCGCGCAGCGCGCGCCGGGCCAGCCGGATGCTGCCGGCGAGATTGGTCTGCAGCACCACGTCGATGTCCTCGTCCGGCATCCGCATGAGCAGCCCGTCGCGAGTGATGCCGGCATTTGCCACCAGGACATCGACCGTGCCAAAGCGCGCCTCGACGTCCGCGAAGCCGGCGTCGATGGATTCCGGCGACGACACGTCCAGTCGCACGGCCTCCAGCCCCTCCGGCGCCTCGCCCGAGCGCGTCGCGGCGATCACGGTGAGGCCTGACTCGCGCAAGCGCAACGCCGTGGCCAGCCCGATGCCCCTGTTGCCGCCGGTCACCAGGGCGATGCGTGCCCGGGTGGTCTCGTTGCTCATGCTGGGTCCGCCTCACGGTCCGGGTTGGCTGCCGGGCGCAGCCAGATGCTCAAGGGGATGATGCCGAGCGGCATCCAGTTGGCGACGTCGGGGGCGAAGACCGAGACGGCGGCCGTGAGAAGGAAGTACAGGCCGAGCACGGGCCCGCGCAGCGCCACCCGGCGCTGATCCTCGGGCGAGAGCACGACGGCCTCGTCCGAGAGCAGTTCTGGGTGCCGTCGAAGGTGGGTGCCCAGGCCCGTGCCGAGCAGCGAGATGGCGGCCATGGTCCCCCAGTACAGGACACCCACGCTTGACCGGCTCTCCGATTCGCCGAACATCGCGCTCACCCATGGCAGCAGGACGATGGCCACGAGCCACGTCGTGTTGAGCCAGAAGATGGCGACGTCGTACCGGGCAATGCTGTTGAGGATCCTGTTGTGGGCCAGCCACATGACCGCGACGACGTAGAACGTGAACAGGAATGTCCAGATCTCGCTGGCGTGCTCGGACACGACCGTCCAGGCAGTCTGGTCGGCGGTGGGCCCCGGGATGTCGACCAGCGGAAGGGCCAGGAGCGTGACGGCCACCGCGACGACGGCGTCGCTGAAGTTGATGAGACGGTCGACGGAGCGACCCGTACCGGGATTGAGCGTGGACGAGTGCCGTGCCACTGCTATGCGTCCTCGAGCCGCGAGCCCACCTTCACGGTCACCTGGAAGTGGTCGACCTCGCCGTTGCGGATGTATCCGCGTACCTGCAGCACCTCGAACCAGTCCAGGTGGTCGATCGTCTTCGAGGCGCGGGCCACCGCGTTCCGGATGGCCTGGTCGACCCCCTCCTTGGAGGTGCCCACCAGCTCGGTCAGGGCGTAGGTACGGTCGGCCACGGGTCCTCCTCATGACCTCCGGAGGATCCGGAGGGGCGCACCCCCACATCTTGGCTTACCGTGGGGGCATGGCGAAGGCGGACCCGACCGAGGTCTACACGATCACTGGTGCCCAGCGGGGACTCAGCCAGGAGCAGTCCGGGCGCACCCGCCGCTACTTGTGGTCCATGGGGATTCGCACAGCTTGCGTCCTGGCGGCCATCGTCGTCCCCGGCTGGCCGCGCTGGTTCCTCATCGCCGGCGCCGTCGTTCTGCCCTACCTCGCCGTTGTCGTGGCGAATGCCGGTCGCGAGAACGACGAGCCAGGCGACCTTGGGGTCAGCAGCCCAGCAGCGGCCGCTCTGCCCGGGCCGACTCCGCGGGACACGTTGCCGCCCGCCGTCGAGCGCTAGTCGCCCGATTGGCGGTGGCCATAAGCGACATAGGCTGACGTCAGTGTCAGGCTGGACCGGTTCCCGTTTGTGGGAGCAGTCTCTGATGCGGTGGTGACTGGCTCGTAGGCTGGCTGCCCGCTTTCGAGTGTGGCGTTCACGCGTTGTGCCGTCATCACCGTGTTGGAGGCCCGCCCGGC
>JAUXRN010000180.1 GCA_030681835.1 Actinomycetota bacterium | reverse complement strand
GCCTTCAAGCGCCGCACCCGAGACCCCGACCGTGAGGGCTGCCGAATTTCCGGCGATGGCGGTGTCGACGAACTGCACGGCGTCGCGAGTGGACACTGCCGTGCCATCGAGGGTGACCGTCGCATAGGCGACCTTGCCATTGGGCGAGATCGCTGACGTGGCCTTCTGCGTGGCCTCGGCCGCCGCGCCCAGGACCTTGGCCTTGGCCTTGATCTTCGCCATGGCCTTGGTCGCCTTGGCCACGTCCTTGGGGATGCCCCGCGCCATGGCCGCCAACGCCTTGGGACTCGCCGCTGCCAGCGATGCGAGGGTTGCGGCGGGAAGGTCAGCGAACTTGCGGAGGTTGCCGAACGCCGCAGTCACGTCCTTGATGTCCTTCTTCGTCAGCCCGACGAGGAAGGACAGGTCCGCTGGGCTCAGGCCGGCCAAAGCGTCGAGGCTGGCCTTGTCGGCCCGGGCCAGCGAGGCGAGGTCGGGCAGCGCCTTCGCGATCGCTGCCAGCCGGGCCGGGTCGGCCTTGGCCAGCGGGGCGATCTGGTCCATCAGCGTCGCGGCGGCCCGCACCTGCTTCTTGGTCAGGCCGGTCGCCTTGGCGACGTCGGCAATCGCGGCGGCCAGCGCCGGGTCCGATGCTGCCGCGGACGCTAGGCCGGACATCACCTTCTCCACTCCGGCGACATCGCCGGGCAATGCCTTCGCGAACGCGGCCAGCTCCGCCGGATCGGTCGCCTCAAGTGCCTTCAGCGACTTCCGCGGCAGGTTCGCGAAGGCATCAAGGCCGCCCACGGCCGCGAGACCTGCCGTGATGTCGGCCTTGTCCAGCCCGACGAGGAACTGCAGGTCCTTGGGCGTGATCGCGGCCAGCGTGTCGAGGACCTTCTTCGGCGCGGAGGCCACCTGCGCGATCGCCGGCAGCGTCCGAGCGATGGCCGCGAGCGTGGCCGGGTCGGCGTCCTGCACCGGCGCCAGCTCGTTCAGGAGCCGTGCGGCCTCGCCGAGCTCGTCCTCCGGGATGCCCGTCTTCTTGGCCAGCTCCGTGCGGATGCCGGCCAGGACGGCTGCCTTGAGGTCGGTCGGTGTCGCCTTCGGGCAGGTGGTCCCGTAGTTCGTGCCGTAGGGACCCACGACGCACTCGACGAAGCCCAGGTCCCCCAGCGCCTTGAGGGTGGGCTCGATCGCCTGCTGGGTCGCGGGGTCGCCCGCCTTGCCCGTGGCCGGCGACCAGACCACCTGGACGGTGGTGGTCTTCGACGGGGAGCCCTCAAGCTTGGTCAGCAGGTCTTGGGCGGTGGTCGACTGGACGCCGGGGAGGGCGAAGGTGTCATTGAAGGAGCCGCCGAAGCCCACCGCGGCGCCGGCGATCCCGACGAGGAGGACGGCCCATGCAACCAGTGCCAGGACGGGATGGTGGACGGGCCAGCGGGTCATGGGCGCCATCCTGTCCTAGGCCACGGGTCCGGCGGCCGGAGGCCCGCCGGATAGGGCGACCTTCAAGAGTCTCGACGTCAAGAGACCTGACCTACCATGGTCGGGTGACCGCACCCCAGCCTGCCGACCGGGTCGACGATCGATCCGGGGTCGACGGCGGCGACGAGGTCGACCGGATCGCCCGGGCCTGGCAGCGCGAGCGGCCGGACCTCGACGTGGACCCGCTCCAGGTCCTGTCCCGGGTCACCCGACTGTCCTGGCACCTGGACCTGGCCCGGCGCCAGGCCTTCGCCGAGCACGGCCTGGAGACGTGGGAGTTCGACGTCCTGGCCGCCCTGCGCCGGTCCGGGCCGCCCTACTCCCTGTCCCCCGGCTCCCTGGGCGCGGAGACGCTCGTGACCAGCGGCACCATGACCAACCGCGTCGACCGGCTCGAGGAGCGCGGCCTGGTCCGGAGGGCTCCGGACCCCACTGACCGCCGCGGTGTCCGGGTGGAGCTCACGGTGTCCGGGCGGGCGGTGGTGGACGCAGCCATGGGTGACCTGCTCGATCGTGAGCAGGCGCTGCTGTCCGTGCTGGATCCCGCCGACCGGGCCGCGCTGGCCGGTCTGCTCCGGACTCTCGTCCGGGCCTTCGGCGACTGAAGGACTACCGGAAGAAGCGCTCAAGCCCGGCCAGCAGCCACCGCGCGTACTGCTCCTGCCCGCTCGCCGAGCTCATCCGCCGGGCGTCCTGCGCGTTGCGCATGTTGCCGAGCTCGATGGTCGTCGTCGGCACGTTGCTGAGGTTCAGCGATGTCGTGTCTCGCGAAAGAAGCAACTGCCCGGAGACATAGTTCGCGGGGACGGCGCCCGCGGCGATCATGCCGGCGATCATGGCCTTGGCCAGTCGCCGGTCGACGGCGACCACGTCGTCCGTCCAGCCGTTGATGCGAACCGGCGCAATGGCGAAGAAGCCCTTGCTGCTCGATCCCGCGCCGTCACCGTGGATGCTGATCATGGCGTCGGCCCCGAGGCGGTTCGCGAGGCCCGCGCGATCCCACACGCATGGGCCCCAGTCGTCGTACGAGTTCGTCGTGCGGGTCATCTCCACGCGCGCCCCCGCGTCCTCGAGCAGCGTCTTCAGCCGCTTCGCGACCCGCCAGTTGAACGTGGACTCCGGGTAGCCGGCGTTGGTGGCCGTGCCCGAGGTGTTGCAGCCCTTCACGATCGACCCGTTGAACATGGTCTGGCTCATCTGCTTGGCGAACTTCGGGTTGGAGTTGCCGAGCTGGTGCCCGGGGTCGAGCACGATGAGACGACCCGCCAACGGGCGCGTCGCCGCACGCGAGGATTCCGCGACCGGGGAGTCCTCGGCGACAGCCGGGGACCAGGCCAGGAACCCCAGCACCACCGCTCCCGCGGCCACCGTGGCCGCCCAGGCGCCGCGGTTCACAGCGTCGCCAGCATCCGGTGGTTGCCCAGGGTGTTGGGCTTGACCCGCTCGAGGCCCAGGAACTCCGCCACGCCCTCGTCGTATGACTGCAGCAGTTGCGCATACACGCCAGCGTCAACAGGGGTGTCCTCGATCTCGACGAAGCCGTGGGCCTCGAAGAAGCGCACCCGGAAGGTCAGGCAGAAGACCCGCTTGACCCCAAGTTCCCTGGCGCGGTCCATGAGGGCCCGCAGCAGCAGTGACCCGATCCCGTGCCCCACGCGGGCCGGATCGACCGCCAGCGTGCGGACCTCGGCGAGGTCTTCCCACATGACGTGCACCGCACCGCAGCCGACCACCTCGCCGTCGGCCTCGGCCACCAGGAATTCCTGGACATCCTCGAACAGGGTCACGGTCGCCTTCGACAGCAGACGTCCGTCGGTTGAGTACTGGTCGATGAAGGACCGGATCGCCCGGATGTCCGTCGTGCGTGCTGGCCGGACGGTGACCTCCCCGGCGCCGGTCACTGCGCCCGCTCCGGCTTGACGAGGGGGAACAGGATGGTCTCCCGTATTCCCTGCCCGGTCAGCAGCATGAGCAGGCGGTCGATGCCCAAGCCGACCCCGCCCATGGGCGGCATGCCGTGCTCCATCGCGCGCAGGAAGTCCTCGTCCACGCGCATCGCCTCGTCGTCGCCGCGGGCACCGAGCGCGGCCTGCTGCATGAGGCGCTCGCGCTGCACGACCGGATCGACGAGTTCCGAATATCCGGTGCCGCTCTCGAAGCCGTCGACGTACAGGTCCCACTTCTCGACCACCCCAGGCTTGGTTCGATGGCCGCGCACCAGGGGAGACGTGTCGACGGGGTAGTCCATGACGAACGTCGGGCTGGTGAACGACGGCACGACATAGTGCTCGAACAAGTCCTCGGCGAGCCTGCCCGACACGTCGGTGCCCTTGATCTCGATCCCGGACTGCGCACACAGCGCTTCCAGCCGGGCCCGATCCGTGGCGGGCGTGACCTGCTCGCCGAGCGCGTCGGACAACGAGCCGTAGAGATCGACCTGGGGCCACACGCCGCCGAGGTCGTGCTCCGAGCCATCCGCGTGGGTCACGATGAGCGAGCCGCACGCGGCCAGGGCGGCCTCCTGGATGATCTCGCGAGTGATCGTGGCCATGCCCTGGTAGTCGCTGTATGCCTGATAGAACTCCAGCATCGTGAACTCAGGGGAATGCGTGGAGTCGGCCCCCTCGTTGCGGAAGTTGCGGTTGATCTCGAACACGCGCTCAAGCCCGCCGACCACTGCGCGCTTGAGGAACAGCTCGGGCGCGATGCGCAGGTAGAGGTCGAGGTCGAATGCATTGGAGCGCGTGACGAATGGCCGAGCCGTCGCGCCGCCGTGCTGGGTCTGCAGCATCGGGGTCTCGACCTCGATGAAGCCACGTCGGTCCATGCTCTGACGGACCGATGCGACAACGGCCGGACGCATGCGGGCCATGCGCTGCGCTTCGGGACGCACGACCAGGTCCACATAGCGCTGACGCACGCGCGTCTCCTCGCCGAGCGGCTTGTGCGCCACGGGAAGCGGCCGCAGTGCCTTGGCCGCCATCCGCCACTCGTCCGCGAGGACCGAGAGCTCGCCACGACGCGAGGTGATCACCTCGCCTGCCACGAAGACGTGGTCGCCGAGGTCGACGAGGTCCTTCCAGCCCTGCAGCACCTCCGCGCCCACCTTGTCGAGGGAGAGCATGGCCTGGATCTCGGTGCCATCCCCGGCCCGCAGCGTCGCGAAGCAGAGCTTGCCCGTATTGCGGGCGAAGATGACGCGGCCGGCAAGTCCGGCCCGGGTCCCTGTGGCCGTGTCCGGCGGCAGGTCGGGGAAGCCCGCGCGCACCTCGCCGATGGTCGCGGTGATGGGCAGGCCGATGGCGTAGGCATCGACGCCGCGCGCGACCAGTTGCTCACGCTTCTCGCGGCGGATGCGCATCTGCTCGGGCAGGTCATCCTCGGCGGGAACGGCGTCGTCGGTGGTCACAGCGGTACAGGGTATGGGATGGCCACAGCGTCTAGGGTTGGTGACCATGGCTGATCGGGAGCGCGGCTGGCCGGTCGCCGGACCCATCGACGGGGTCATCTTCGACATCCACTCCACCCTTGTCGACCAGGGCGAGGCAACCGCCTGGCTTGATGCCGCGCTCGCCATCGCCCCACGTCCGGGCGGGGCGGCGGACAGGGCGGCCCAGGCCGGCTTCCTCGACCGGATCTGGGAGGGGGCACGGATCAGCGACCCGTTGAGCGCCCGGGACCTGTCCTTCGCCGACCACTCGCGGGTCTTCCACGAGCTCATCGCGGCCGGACCGCTCATCGACCGTGGCCTGGCCGATGCCCTGTACGAGGTCATGCTCGACACATGGCACGCCTACGACGACGCCGTCCCGGCCTTGTCTGCGCTTCGGCAGCAGGGGATCCGCACCTGCCTGCTGTCCAACGCGGGCGTGCCCATCCGCGCGGTGCTCGATCGGGAGGGGATCAGCCTCTGGGTCGATGCCGTGGTTCTCTCGTACGAGGTGGGCGCGGTCAAGCCTGACCATCGCATCTTCGAGGCGGCCCTGGACCGGATCGGCCTTCCTGCGGAGCGGGTCCTCATGGTCGGCGACAACGCCCACGATGACGGCGGCGGAGCCAGCCTTGGCCTGCGCACCTTGATCCTGCCGCGAACGGCGGGCCGCACGCACGGGCTGGCCGCCGTGCCTGCCCTGGTGTCCGGGGTCAATGCCGCCCTTCGATGATCATCGTCCGGGCAGTGTGCCTGTGCACCGCTAGTCGTGGTCGACGTTCTTGTCGTACACGAGCCGCAGGCCCACGAGAGTCAGGTCCGGCTCGTGATGCGTGATCGTGCGGGACTCGGGGACGACGATCGGGGCAAGCCCACCGGTGGCGATCACGGCCGTGACCGGCCCCAACTCGTCGGTGATCCGGTCGACGAGGCCGTCTACCTGCCCGGCGAAGCCGTAGAGGGCCCCTGACTGCAGTGCCTCGACCGTGTTCTTGCCGATGGCCGATCGCGGGCGGACCAGCTCGACCTTGCGCAACTGCGCAGCCCGGGCGGCGAGGGCCTCGATGGAGATCTCGATCCCTGGCGCGAGGGCACCCCCGAGGAACTCGCCCTTGGCCGACACGACGTCGAGATTCGTCGACGTTCCGAAGTCGACGACGATGCACGGGCCGCCGAACTCGTGGTGTGCCGCGATCGTGTTCACGATGCGATCGGCGCCGACCTCCTTGGGGTTGTCGGTGAGGACCGGCACCCCCGTCTTCGTGCCCGGCTCGACGATGACGGTGGGGAGATCGGCGTAGTAGCGGGACAGCATCAGCCGAAGCTCGCGCAGCACCGCCGGGACGGTGCTGCACAGCGCGATGCCATCCACCTCCGGACCGCCGGCGAGGAGTCCGCGGAAGGTGAGGACGATCTCGTCGGCCGTCGAGCGCGCGTCGGTCTTGATGATCCAGGACGACACGAGGAACTCGCAGTCGAAAAGCCCGAGCACCGTGTTCGTGTTGCCGACGTCGATGTCGAGCAGCACTAGTCCTCCTGACGCAGGTCCGCGCCGATGTCGAGCACCGGCGCCGAGTGGGTGAGTGCCCCCACGGCAAGGTAGTCGACCCCGGTGCCGGCGACCTCGGCCGCCACATCCAAGGTCAGGCCGCCTGAGGCCTCCAGTCTCGCCCGGCCGGCGGTGCGGTGCACCGCAACGCGCATGTCGTCGACCGTGAAGTTGTCGAGCAGGACGAGGTCCGCTCCGGCCGCGAGCACGTCGTCGAGTTGATCGAGCGAGTCGACCTCCACCTCGACGTCGATGCCGGGAAACCGCTGCCGCACTGCATCGAATGCGGCCGCCACGCCACCGGCAGCGACTACGTGATTGTCCTTCACCAAGGCCGCGTCCGACAGGGACATCCGGTGGTTGACCCCTCCCCCGCAGCGCACGGCGTACTTCTCCAGCCGGCGCATCCCCGGTGTCGTCTTGCGCGTGTCACGCACGCGCGCGCCCGTGCCGGACACGGCGTCCACCCACCGCGCGGTGGCCGTCGCGATGCCGCTGAGGTGGCACAGGAGGTTGAGGGCCGGCCGCTCCGCTTGAAGTAGCGCGTGGGTGGGCCCGATCGCCGAGAGCAGGACGTCCCCGGCATCGACGGCGGACCCATCGGGCCGGGCCTGATTGATTCGCACGGACTGCCCGCCGACGTGCGAGAAGACCGCTGCCGCAACAGGGATACCGGCCACGACGCCCGGCGCCCGCGCGACAAGGTCGAGCGTGGCGCGCTGCTCAATCGGCACGGTCGCGACCGTCGTGACGTCGACTCCCCCGTCGAGGTCCTCGTCCAGCGCCAGGGCGACAAGCCGCTCGATGGCGTCGGGATCCAGGCCGGCCTCGACCAACTGGGCGCGGATGGCGGCATCGACTCGCGGGCCGCTGCTCATGAGTCCTCCCCGAAGACCGGCTCCTTGCGGGTGACGAGTTCGCCGTCGTCCGCGACTCTAGTGACGAGCCGGCACCGCCAGCGCTCGTCGTCGCGATCGGGGAAGTCCTCGCGCCAGTGGGACCCGCGCGTCTCCTCCCGGGCCAGGGCCTGCCGTACGAGCACCGTGGCTATCTGGTGCAGGTTCGTGCTCTCCCAGTCCTCCGTCGACGGGGCGGCACCATCGGCAGCAGCGAGGGCGGCGAGGTCGTCCTGCCCGCGCGAGAGGGACGCGGCACTGCGCAGCACGCCCGCATGCGCGTCCATCACCTGCTGCATGGGGCGGCGCACCACATGCGGGAGCAAGTCGGCGGGGCCGGCCGGGGCGACGGGCTCGCGGGCCTCGACAGGGTCCTCCTTCACAGCCGAGATGATGCGGCGCGCGAAGACCAGGCCCTCGAGCAGGGAGTTCGAGGCAAGCCGGTTCGCGCCGTGGACCCCCGTGCAGGCGACCTCGCCGCAGGCATACAGCCCGGGGATGGACGCGCGGCCCCACAGGTCGGTGCGGATGCCGCCCGACACGAAGTGCTGGGCAGGGGCCACGGGGATCAAGTCGGTGACCGGGTCGATCCCCCGGGACCGGCAGGACTCCAGGATGGTGGGAAACCGCTGCAGCCACATGTCCGCACCCAGCCGCCGACCGTCCAGCCACACATGCGCCGAACCCTCGGCACGCATCCGCCGCATGATCGCCTTGGCCACCACGTCGCGGGGGGCAAGATCTGCCAGCGGGTGCTCGTCGCGCATGAACGCGCTGCCGGAGGCGTCGAGCAGCACGGCTCCCTCGCCACGCACGGCCTCGGACACGAGTGGCTGCTGTCCCTGAGCGAGCGGCCCGAGCCACATCACCGTCGGGTGGAACTGCACGAACTCCAGATCGGCTATGTCGGCGCCAGCACGCAGTGCCAGCGCGACCCCATCGCCCGTGGAGACATAGGGATTCGTCGTCTGCCCGAACACCTGGCCGAAGCCCCCGGTGGCCAGGATGACGGTCGGGGCAAGCGCCGCTCCCACGCCGTCGCGCTGGCCAGAGCCCATGACGTGCAGGGTGATGCCCTGCGCTGCCCCGGTGTCTTCGCGCAACAGGTCGATAGCCAGGGCGTTCTCGACCACCTCGATGCCGGGGTCGTCACGTACCGCCGCGACCAGTGCACGCGAGACCTCGGCGCCTGTGGCGTCGCCGCCGGCATGGGCGATGCGGTCGCGGTGGTGGCCGCCCTCGCGGGTCAGCGCAATCGCACCAGAGGCATCCCGGTCGAACCGCGCTCCCGTGGTCATGAGGTCCCGTACCGCCGCCGGTCCCTCCGTGACGAGCACGCGAACGGCATCAACATCGCAGAGCCCGACGCCCGCGACGAGAGTGTCGCGCAGGTGGTCCTCGGGGGAATCGTCCTCAGCCAGGGCCGCTGCGATGCCGCCCTGGGCCCACCAGGTGGAACCCTCGTTCACCTGGGCCTTGGTCACCAGCAGCACGGTGCGGCCGATGGCGCGGGCCCGCAGGGCAGCACTCAGCCCGGCGACGCCAGAGCCGACGACGATGACGTCGGCACGGGCCGTCCAGCCCGGGTCCGCCGCGCGCAGCCGGCGGGCCAGCCCACTCACGGGCCGACCACGCAGGGCTGGTTGTCGATGAGGCGGGTGCCGTCCACGACCGCTGCAATGAGGGCACGGGCGGGGCCTGCGGCGGGTGGCGTCCGCAGCTCAGCATCCGTGACCACCAGATAGTCCAGCGCCACCGCCGGCTCCGCGTCGACCACGGCCCGACCCGCGGCGATCGCCGCTTCCACTCCTCCCGGGAGTGCTGCCACGACTGCGTCCAGTGCCCGAGGAACGGCCCGCGCCGCCCGCCTGCCGCCCTCGCTCAGGTAGCGGTTGCGACTGCTCATCGCCAGCCCGTCCGACTCGCGTACCGTTGAGACGCCCACGACGCGCACCCGCATGCTCAGGTCGGCGACCATGCGCCGGATCAGCACCAGTTGCTGGTAGTCCTTCTCGCCGTAGATCGCGATCTCCGGCTGGGTCAGCCACATGAGCTTGTGGACCACGGTCAGCATCCCGCTGAAGTGCCCCGGCCGTGCCGTGCCTTCGAGCACGTCGCCGAGCGGCCCGGGATCGATCGTGATCGAGTCGGCGCGAAACCCACCGGTGTCCCCGTACACCTCGCGAACGTCGGGAGCCAGCACGACGTCGACGCCTGCGGCCTCGCACGCGGCGACGTCGGCTTCGAGGGCGCGCGGGTAGCGCCCGAAGTCCTCTCCTGCCCCGAACTGCGTCGGGTTGACGAAGATCGTGGCCATCACCAGGCCGTCGTCACCCGCCTCGCGCCGCGCGACGTGGAGCAGCTCGACGTGACCCTCGTGCAGCGCTCCCATGGTCATGACGACCGCCCTGGGGCCGCTTCGCAGGCCAGGGGCAGGCAACTCCGCCGCGGTGGTGACGACCCTCACGGACGGCGTCCGTCTGCCGGGGCGGCGAGCACCTCGAGCAGGGCACTTGCCGCGGTCAGGTCGATGAGCCCGGCGTGCATCGCCCGATCGGCGGTGAGCCGGGCGAGGGCCCGATAGGCCGCGGCAGCCGCGGGGGCGGCTTCGTCGAGGCAGTCAAGGTGACCGGCCACCGTGCCGGCATCACCACGGGCCACGGGCCCGGTGAGCGCAGCGTCCCCGTGCCGGAGGGCATTGTCGAGCGATGCGCTCAGCAACGGGGCCATCAGCCGCTCCGGCTCGGGCATCCCGGCCTCGCGCAGCAGGTCGACGGACTGCAGGACGACCGTCATGAGGAAGTTCGCGCCGAAGGCGACGGCCGCGTGATACAGGACCCGCGACTCCTCCGGGACCCACACGGGGTCGCCGCCCATCTCGACGACCAAGGCCTCGGCCACGGGGCGCACGGCATCGTCGGCCGTCACGCCGAACGGGCAGTCCGCCAGCCTGGCCAGGTCGACGCTCGTCCCGGTGAAGGTCATGACCGGGTGGAGGGCAAGGGGCACCGCCCCCACGGACCGAGCCGGCGCGAGGACGCCTACCCCGTAACGGCCGGATGGGTGCGCGACGAACTGACCGGCGTGGATCACGCCCGCATCGACAAGGCCCGCGACAAGGCCTGGCAGTACGTCGTCGGGGACGGCGAGCAGGACGAGGTCCGCGTGCGCGAGGGCCTCGGGGACCGGCAGGACCGGCACGCCCGGCAGCAAGGCCTCGGCGCGCAGGCGCGACAGGTCCGAAACGGCAGTGACCCCGACGATGTCATGTCCGGCCCGGGCCAGAGCGGCGCCGAGCACCGCCCCGACGCGTCCGACGCCGACGATGCCCACCCGTAGCCTCGGCGGACCCGACGTGCTCACGCGACGGAGCCTAGACCGCACTAGCGTGATCGCCCGTGGCGGATCATGCGCGACCCTGGTCCGTCGCATGGCGGGCGGCGATCGACGGCTTCTACTCCCGCGAGCCGGCGAGGCAGCACTTCGCCACCGGGGTCATGCAGGGCCCGGCGGTCGCGCAGTCCATCGCCGACGCCGCGCTCCCCGTGCTCGGGCCACTCGCGGACGAGCACGGGTGCGTCACCGTCACCGATGCTGGTGCGGCGAACGGGCTCCTGCTCGAGCAACTCATCGCGGTATGGCCGGGGGACCTGGCCGAACGGACCGTCTGGCGTGCCTTGGACCTCGCTGAACGGCCCGCCGGGCTGGATGCCCAGGTCCAGTGGATCCGCGGCGAAGCCACCGCCACCGCCTCGGGACTGGCACCCTCCCCGGGGCTGGTGATCGCGCACGAGTTCCTCGACGACATCCCCTGCGACATCGTCGAGCCGGACGAGTCGGGTCGCTTGCGGCTGCTGCTCGCAGCCGACGACGGGCGGGAGCGGCTCGGGCCCCTGCTCACGGATGCTGCGGCGTGCGCGGAGGCTGGAGTCGACGGGCCTGCACTCGCGGCCTGGTGCGAGTGCTGGTGGCCACGACGTGAGCCGGCCGCCCGGATCGAGGCCGGCCTGCTGCGGGACCTCGCCTGGCAGGCGATGTGCCGGCTGGTCCGGCCGGGCCTCGCGATCGCGATCGACTATGCGCACGATCGCCCCGCGCGGGCGTCGGGTCGATGGGACGGCGGCAGCCTCGTGGGCTACCACCGGGGCAGGGTCACCCGTCCTCGCCCCGATGGATCCGTCAACCTCACCGCTCACGTCGCCCTCGATGCGTGCGCGGCGGCCGTCGAAGCCACGGCCACTAGCCTTGGGCCGACCCCGGCTCCCGACGACTTCTGGTGGCTCGTTCAGTGGCTCCCCTGACGCAATCGCTCCTCCTGGGCGTGGGCGTGGCCGGCTACCTGGAGTGCGATGCCATCTTGCATCTGGCGGAAGGGCACCCGTCGGCCCAGCCAGGCTTCCAGCTGGCCGTCGACGTGAGTGACGGTCGCGTTGCCTCGGCCGACCTGCGCGTCGGGCTCATGCATCGGGGCTCGGAGAAGCTGTTCGAGGCGCGTGACTACCGCCAGTTGATGATGCTGGCCAACCGGCACGACTGGCTGTCGCCGTTCTCCTCCGAGCTCGTCATCGCTCTCGCCGTCGAGGCCGCGACGGGAATCGCCCCGCCCGAGCGGGCCACCTGGTTGCGCACCTTGCTGGCCGAGGCCAATCGGGTCGCCGCCGCGTTCGCATTTCTCGCGGCAGCCGCGCCGCAGCCCGGGCAGCGCCGCCTGCTCCAGGATGGGCGGGAGCGGCTGCTCGTCCTGCAGGAGAGACTGACCGGCGCGCGCGTGCACCCGATGTTCACCCGCATCGGCGGGGTGGCCGCGCCCTGGGACCGTGCCGACGTCAGCCACGCAGCCGGGGTCTCGGCCGGGCTCGCAGACGCCGCGGAGGGCGCGGTCGAGGTGGCGGAGGCCCTGTCCGAGCGGCTCGCCGGCCTGGCGGTGCTCACCCGGGAGCAAGCAGTCGACCTCGGCGCCAGCGGGTCGGTCGCCCGAGCCAGTGGCCTGGACTGGGACCTGCGCCGGGATGACCCCTACGCGGCCTACTCGGAACTGGGCGACCTGCTGGTCGTCCCGGTCGAGCGGGCCGGGGATGCGGCGGCCCGGTATCGCGTCCTCGCTGCGCAGATTCCGGTGAGCCTCGCCCTCATGGGTGCCTGTACCGACCGGCTGCACGCCCTCGGAGACGGGCCGGTCGACGTGCTGCTGCCCAAGTCGGTCCGGGTCCCGGAGGGGACCGGTTATGCGTGGGTCGAAGGTCCGCTCGGCATCACGGGGTGCCTGCTGGTCAGCACCGGGGAGCGAACGCCGTGGCGGTTGAAGGTGCGGTCCGCCTCGTTCGGCAATGCCCAAGCGATGGTGCCGGCGCTGGTCGGGGTCCCGCAGGACCGGCTGGCCGACGCACTCATGTCGTTCACCTTCGTCGTGGGCGACATCGACCGCTAGCCCCTTCGCCGAGTGGCCAGTCGTGGGGGCTCGCTGCGCTCACTCCTCGCCGCGCTCACTCCTCGCCGTGCTCGCGCAAGTACGTGACGAAGCGGGCCCGCAGCAGCACCTCGGTCGTCTCGTCGAGGTTC
This sequence comes from Actinomycetota bacterium, assembly GCA_030681835.1. Classification (GTDB taxonomy): domain Bacteria; phylum Actinomycetota; class Actinomycetes; order S36-B12; family S36-B12; genus UBA10649. The sequence goes on along the minus strand of JAUXRN010000180.1, from coordinate 21,649 downwards.
TCGCCGCCGAACATCTCCCGCACCGCCCGGACCGTCTCGATGAACGTGCCGCCGACGGCACCGAGGTCGCCGCCCTCGCCTTCGATCGCCGACATTCCTGGCATGTGCGAGAAGAGGTCGGTGAAGAAGCCGACATCCATGTGCCGCTCGGCAACCTTGAAGGCGCGCTGGCGCAGATCGTCGAAGGGCAGGTCTTCGAGGGCGACGTCGCTCATGGCGCCGACCCTATCCCGGCCGGTCAGCGGGGCGGATCGTCCGGCCCGACCGGCAATCGGCACAGGTACTCCAGCCACAGGGCCGCGACGACGAGGCCCAGGGCTCCCAGGGCAGCGAGCGCGGCCGACCAGAAGGCCGTGAAGCCGGACGGGGTTCCGATCGACCCGACCATGGCGATCGCCACTCCGGCGTAGAAGCCCAGGACGATCGCCCCGCCGCGGGAGGCGGCCATGGCCAGCGCGGCACTGCGCGCCGCCACGACCGGAGGCATCGGGCGCACGCCCGGCCGGCCCTGCAGGCGGGGGCGCGCGCTGAACGCCCAGTAGGCGGTCGCTCCGGCGAGCAGCCACATGGCGGCCGCGGCGAGCCACGGCACCGGCAGCAGCCGGCCGGTCCAGGAGTTGACGACCTGAACCACGCCCCAGCCGACGGCACCCAGCACGACAGCAAGGGCCACGAGCGTGCGCACCCGCGTTGGCTGCATCGCTCAGCCCTCCCCTCGGATGGTCAGGTGATGCGTGGTGGGCTGCACCCCGTCGCTGCCCACTGCGCCCGCGAGTGCGGCGACCAAGCCGTGGCCCACGACCTCCTGCTGCGGGGCGACCTCTGCCCACGGGACAAGGACGAAACCCCGCTCGTGCGCCCGCGGGTGCGGCACGACGAGGCCCGGCAGATCGACGCGGTCGGCGCCGAAGGCGAGGATGTCGATGTCGAGGGTGCGCGGACCCCAGTGCACGTCGCGCGTGCGGTGCCAGCGATTCTCGACGCCCTGCGTGGCCGCCAGCAGGGCCAAGGGCTCGAGGGTGGTGCTCCCCACCACCACGGCGTTGAGGAAGTCGTCCTGCTCGGGCCCGCCGACCGGGGCGGTCTGGTAGACCGACGAAACGTGGTCGAGGTCCAGGCCGGGCACCATGGCCAGGTCGTCCAGGGCACCCTGCAGCGTGGCGAGCCGGTCGCCGACGTTCGATCCGAGCGCGAGCGCCACGCTAGGCATCGGCCGGCCTCACGATCCGCACCGTCACGTCGTCGAAGGGCACGGGAACGGGCGCATGCGGCTTGTGCACCGTGACCTCGGCCCGAAGAACCCCGGGGAAGCCCAGGCAGGCCCCGGCCACCCGCTCGGCGAGTGCCTCGATGAGATCGACCGGCTCTCCCACGATCAGTGCGTGCACGGCCATGGCAACGTCCCCGTAGTCGACGGTGTCGACCAGTGCGTCCGACGCGCCTGCCGCAACCGTGCTCACGTCGAGGACGACGTCGATCACGAACTCCTGGCCATCGACGCGCTCATGCTCGAATACCCCGTGCCGCCCGGTTCCCCGGATCCCGCGGATCGCGATCTGGTCAGGCACCGGGCCTCCTCGTCCAGGCGGCCGCTACCCGGACCGCGTCCTTGCTGCCGCGCACGTCGTGGACGCGCACGGCCCAGATCCCCATGACGGCCGCGATCGCCGTGATGGCGTCGGTCGCCGCATCACGGTCCGCAGCGGGCCGCGGCTCGCCATCGGGGCCGGCGAGCAGGGCGCCGAGGAACCGCTTTCGCGACGCGCCGAGGAGCACCGGGAAGCCGAGGTCGAGGAGTTCCGGCAGCCTGCGCAGCAGGTCCCAGTTGTGCTGGGCCTCCTTGGCGAAGCCCAGGCCCGGGTCGATGACGATGCTGCCCCCGGAGATCCCCGCGGCGCGCGCATCGTCCACCCGCTGGCCGAGCTCGGCGATCACGTCGACGACGACATCGTCGTAGCGAGCCAAGTCCGCCATGTGATCGCTGTGCCCGCGCCAGTGCATGGCTATGTACGGAACGCCCATGTCAGCAACAGCGGCGTACATGCCGGGGTCCGCCAGGCCGCCGGACACGTCGTTGACGACGCACGCCCCCGCAGCGACCGCCATGGTCGCCGTGTCGGCGTGCATGGTGTCGATGCTCACGGGCACGTCGGCCGCGACGAGGCCCTTGATGACGGGCAGTACGCGCGCGGCCTCCTCGTCGGTGGAGACCCGCCTGGCTCCGGGCCGGGTGGACTCCCCGCCCACATCGACGAGGTCGGCCCCGCCGAGGTGAAGCGCGATGCCATGGCCGATGGCAGCCTGCGGATCCAGGTAGCGCCCGCCGTCCGAGAAGGAGTCCGGCGTGACGTTGAGCACCCCCATGATGACGGTGCGGCCCAGGTCGCGGAGGCGGGCGGGCAGCCCCTGAGGCTGCGCGATCATCGACTCAGGATGAGCGACATCGCCTCGGCTCGGGTGGCCGGGTCGCGCAGGCTGCCACGCACGGCGCTCGTCATCGTGCGCGCCGACGGCTTGCGCACACCGCGCATCGACATGCACAGGTGCTCGGCCTCGAGCACCACGATGGCGCCGCGCGGCTCGAGGATCCGCATGAGCGAGTCCGCGATCTGCGTCGTGAGCCGCTCCTGCACCTGCGGCCGCTTCGCGAAGACGTCGACGAGCCTGGCGATCTTCGACAGCCCTGTGATGCGGCCGTTCTCGTTCGGGATGTAGCCGACATGCGCGACGCCGTGGAACGGGACGAGGTGGTGCTCGCACGTGCTGTAGAGCTCGATGTCCTTCACCAGGACCATCTCGTCGTGGCCGATGTCGAACGTCGTGGTGAGCACGTCGTCGGCGGTCATGTACAGGCCTCGGAACACCTCCGCGTACGCCCGCGCCACCCGTGCCGGGGTCTCCCGCAGTCCATCGCGCTCCGGGTCCTCGCCAATGGCCACGAGCAGGTCGCGGACGGCTCGCTGGGCAGCAGGCTCATCGAAGGCAGCCAGCTGCCTGCTCTCGTCCAGCGACACCGGGTCGACACCGCTCATGCGGTGCCACTCACCTCTATGGCCTCCGGGTCGGTCGGCCCACCGTGCCCGTTCGCGCCGTTCGGGCCGCCGTGCCCGTTCGGGCCGAGGCTGCCGCCGATCTCCGTCGGGGTGAGCACGGGGCCGCGCTCGTCCGGCCGTCGACGGGCGGAGCCGGTCCACGCGGGTCGCACCTCTCGCAAGGCGAGCTCGGCGAAGATCTCCTCGATCTCGGCCTTGTCGAGGGTCTCCCGGTCAAGCAATGCGAGCACCATGGCATCGAGCACGTCGCGGTTGGCGACAAGGATGTCGTACGCCTCCTGGTGCGCGGTCTCGATGAAGGCGCGCACCTCCTCGTCGATGGCCGCGGCGACTTCCTCGGAGTAGTCGCGGATGTGGCCCATGTCGCGGCCGAGGAAGACCTCGTTCTGCTCCTGGCCGTACCGGATCGCGCCCAGCCGCTCGGTCATGCCGTACTGCGTCACCATGGCACGCGCCACGGCGGTTGCCTTCTCGATGTCGTTGGACGCACCCGTCGTGGGATCGTGGAAGATCAACTCTTCCGCGGCTCGGCCGCCCAGCATGTAGGCCAACTGGTTGAGCATCTGGCTGCGGGTGGTCGAGTACTTGTCCTGGTCGGGCAGGACCATGGTGTAGCCCAGCGCGCGGCCTCGCGGCATGATCGTGATCTTGTGCACCGGGTCGTTGCCCGGCAGCGCCGCGGCGACGAGGGCGTGCCCGGCCTCGTGGTACGCGGTGATCTTCTTCTCCAGCTCGTCCATCACACGGGTGCGCTTCTGCGGCCCGGCGATGACCCGGTCGATGGCCTCGTCCAGCGCCGCGTCGTCAATGACCTGGCCGGAAGTGCGGGCGGTGAGCAGGGCCGCCTCGTTCAGCACGTTCGCGAGGTCGGCGCCCGTGAATCCCGGGGTGCGCCTGGCCACCGCGAGCAGGTCGACCTCGGGTGCCATGGGCTTGCCCTTGGCATGCACCTTGAGGATCTCGTGCCGGCCATTCAGGTCCGGGCGCTCGACGGCGATCTGTCGGTCGAAGCGCCCCGGGCGCAGGAGGGCAGGGTCGAGGATGTCCGGACGGTTGGTGGCCGCGATGAGGATGACGTTCGCGTTGACGTCGAAGCCGTCCATCTCGACCAGCATCTGGTTGAGGGTCTGCTCGCGCTCGTCGTGACCGCCGCCGAGCCCGGCGCCTCGGTGGCGGCCGACCGCGTCGATCTCGTCGACGAAGATGATCGCGGGCGCGTTCTCCTTCGCCTGGGTGAACAGGTCGCGCACCCGGCTCGCACCCACGCCGACGAACATCTCGACGAAGTCGGAGCCGGAGATCGAGAAGAAGGGCACGCCCGCCTCGCCGGCCACGGCCCGGGCGAGCAGGGTCTTGCCGGTGCCGGGCGGGCCATACAGCAGCACGCCCTTGGGGATCTTGGCGCCCACGGCCTGGAACTTCGCGGGATCGGCGAGGAAGTCCTTGATCTCCTGGAGCTCCTCGACCGCCTCCTCGGCCCCGGCCACGTCGGCGAACGTCGTCTGCGGCATGTCCTTGCTGACCAGCTTCGCCTTGGACTTGCCGAAGTTCATCAGCCGCGAGCCACCACCCTGCATCTGGCTCATGAGGAAGAAGAAGAGCAGGACGATCAGCGCGACGGGGATCAGCGAGATGAGCAGCGTGACCAGGATGCTCTCGGTGGGGACGACGACGTTGTACCCGCCGGGGAGGCTCCCCTCATCGGCCTTGGCCTGGAGCATCTCCTGCAGCTTGACGCCTTGGCCGTCGACGTACGACGACCTGGCCTTGGTCCCGTCCTTGAGGGTCAGCTCCAGGATCTGGTCGCGGTCGACGATGGTGGCGGTGTCGACGTTGCCAGCCTGGATCTCCGTGATGGCCTGGCTGGTGTCGACCTGGGTGGGCGCACCGATGTTGGAGATGAAGCTCGACCCGATCAGCACGAACAGCACGGCGAGCACGATCCAGAAGATCGGGCCTCGCAGGAGCTTCCTCAGGTCCACTACCTCAGGGTACTAGCAGGCCCTGAGGCCGCCGACCGCGCTCAGGGGCGCCCCCTTACGCCCCGGGCGAAAGGGGACCGGGCAATCCGGTCCTAGCCACCGTAGACGTGCGGAGCCAGGGTGCCGACGCACCGAAGGTTGCGGTAGCGCTCGGCGTAGTCCAGTCCGTACCCGACGACGAATTCGTTGGGGATGTCGAAGCCGATGTACCTCGGCGCGACGTTGACCTTCTGCGCGTCCGGCTTGCGCAGGAGAGTGAAGACCTCCACGGACTCCGGGCCGCGCGAGGAGAGGTTCTTCAGCAGCCACGACAGGGTCAGGCCCGAATCGAGGATGTCCTCGACCAGCAGGACGTTGCGCCCGTTGAGATCGGCGTCGAGGTCCTTCAGGATCCGCACGACGCCGCTGGAGGTCGTGCCGGAGCCATACGACGAGACTGCCATCCAGTCCATGTCCACCGACCGCGACAACGAGCGGGCGAGGTCCGCCATGACCATCACCGCGCCCTTGAGGACGCCGACGAGGAGGAGGTCCTTGCCGGCATAGTCGGCGTCGATCTGCGCGGCGAGCTCGTTGAGCCGGCCTCGGATCTGGTCCTCGGTGAGCAGTACGTGCTGCAGTTCGGACGGGATGTGCTCGGGATCCACGAGTGCTCCCCCAGTGATCGGTCAAGCCCAGTGATTGGTCAGCTCCGAACCAGGCACAGCCTGCCATAGCGACGGGTGCCCACTACACGGCCCGGCAGCCGGACTTCCCCCTGCCCGCGCCAGTCCGACACCAGTGCCTCCAGCGATCCGACGTGCCCGATCCCCAGGTCATCCGCCGGCGCGCCTGCACGAAGGGCCATGAGGCGCAGCACCCTGGTCCGGACCGCGCGCGGCAGGGCGGCGAGCGCGTCGCACGACGTGTTGATCGACCCGCCCTCGCTCACGACGAGCTCGGCCATGGCCGAGGTGGCGAGGGCGTCCAGCGCGTCGGCGTCGTCGCGCAAGAGGTCGGCGGTCCGAGCCAGGCCGAGCACCGCGCCAGGCCCCAGGGCGCCCTCGAGCCCGTCGACCAGGGCCCGCACGCGGACCCGGGCATAGGCAGGGTCCTCGTTGTGCGGGTCGGCCCAGGCCTGCCGGCCGAGCGGCGCGAGCATGGCATCGGCCGCGGCCCGGACCTCGGCCCGGGGCAGGTGCAGGAAGGGCCGCCGGTACGGGCCGCTGACCGCCCGCATGGCCGCCAGGGATCGGGCGCCGGACCCCCTCGCCAGCCGGAGCAGCACGGTCTCGGCCTGGTCCTCGCGCGTGTGGCCCAGCAGGATGGCGGCCGCGGACGCACCGACGGCAGCCTGCTCGAGCGCGGCGTACCTGGCCCGGCGGGCCGCCGCCTCCGGGCCGCCTGGACCCGAGGCGTCCACCGCCATGACCCGCGCGTCTTTGGCGCCCAGGGCGCGCGCCGCGTCTGCGGCATCGGCGGCGATGACCGCCGAGCCCGGCTGCAGCGCGTGATCGATGACGACCGCGTGCAGGTCGATGCCGCTGCGGTGCGCGACCCACGCCGACGCACCCACGAGGGCAAGGGAGTCCGGACCGCCGGAGCAGGCGACCACCACCACGGCACCGCGTGGCACGTCGTCGAGGGCCTGCGCGGCCGCCGTGCGCACCGAGACCACGGCCGGCACCGAGGCCTGCCTGCTCATCCCAGCCTCGCCAGCCAGGCGTCCGGGTCGTGCAGCTCGGCTCGGGACGGCAGGAGGTCTGCCGACGCCCAGACGCGGTTGAAGCCGGCCATGCCGCGCCGGTCCACGACGTGCCGGACGAACGCCGCGCCGTCGCTGTACTGGCGCAGCTTGGCATCCATGCCGATCGCCTTGCGCGCAAGGGCGTCCAACGTCCCCGGCTGTTGCCGGCGCTGGCTGAACCTCTCGCGGATGAGCGCCACGGATGGCACGACCTGTGGTCCGACATCGTCCATCACGACATCGGCGTGGCCCTCGAGAAGGGACATCAGCGCGGTCAGCTCGTCGAAGATCACTCGCTGTTCCGGGGTCTGGATGGCCTCGACCACGCTGACGTCGGAATCCGACCGCAGCGAGCGGACCAGCGCGTAGAAGAAGGCCACAAGTCGCTGCAGGGACTCGCGCGTGCTCAGGTCCGACGCCTCCAGCAGCGCGGTCAGCCGGTCGGCCAGGTACTCGCCGAGCCACGGGACGGCGCCGAACTGCACGCGGTGGGTCTCCTCGTGCAGGCACACCCAGAACCTGAAGTCGCGGGACGGCACGTCCAGGCTGCGCTCGACGTTGACGATCGTGGGTGCGACGAGGAGCAGCCGCCCGGGCTCGCCCGCCCGGGTGAACGCCTCGTACTGGCCGAGCACCTTGCCGGACATCCAGGCGAGCACGGCGCCGAGCTGCAGGGCCGTGCCGCGCGATCCCAGGCTCCGCACCATGGCCGGAGCTGCCTCCGTGCGCTCGGCGAGGTCGTCCCAGCGCGACAGCACGATCCGCATGCCGTCCACGTTCGACGCCACCCACCCGACCCTGTCCACGACGACGGCCCGGCTGGTCACCGGCGCGGACAGCCCGGTCACCGCTTGGACGGGCGCGACCGCCTCCGCGGCCAGCTCGCGGAGCATGCGCACCGCAGCGCGGGCCTCGTCGGCCGGCAGGTCGGGGCCCTTGGGGGCCAGCCGGCTCGCGGTGGCGACCGCGAGGTCCCAGTCAATCGGCTCGGTCACGCGAGCTCCCCGGGTGCCTCGGTCATCTCGGCCACCAACGCGTCCGGGGCGGGCGGGCGGCATACGACGGCCACCAGGGCATCCGGCGCATGGGCCGCATGCTTCGCCTGCCCGTGGAGCGAGTAGTCGCCGCATGCGTGCGGGACCAGCACGACGTCGCCGCGCGCAACCTCCAGCGAGCCGCCCGGGCTGGCCAGGATGCCGCGGCCGTCCAGCACGAGGACGATGGCGAAGCCCGCGGCCAGGGACACAGGCCCTGCGGAGGTGTCCACCCGGTGGGCCCGGAAGTAGCCCTGGGCAGCCGGCGGCAGGACAGAGGCCAGGCCGGCCCGTTCGATCTCCTCGCGCGGCAGGACCAGCCGGTCCAGGTCGCCGGGCGACACCGCCGCCAGGTCGAGTGCCTGCAAGGCCGTCGGGAAGCCCAGGTCGAGGTGGCCGTCCTTGGCGCCGTCGACCGCGAAGCCCTGCCACTCCAGCAGGATGGACAGGTCGGTCGGCTCCTGCAGTTCCAGGACGAACACCCCGGCGCCCACCGAGTGGGGCAGCCCGGCCGGGACGAGCATGGCATCGCCCGGGCGGACGGGGCGCCTGCGCAGGGCGCCGAGCAGAGCATCGCTGTCGCGGTCGGCCACCCAGGCCTCGACCTGCCCGAGCACGGTCGTCTCGGCAAAGCCCACCCCCACCTCCGCTCCTGGCGGGGCATCGAGGACGTACCAGGCCTCGGTCTTGCCGTGCGCCAGCCCGAGATGCGCACGGGCGAAGGCTCGATTGGGGTGAAGGTGGACCGGCAGCCGCTGGTCGAGGTCGAGGAGCTTGACCAGCAGCTCCGTGCTGGCGCCATAGCGGTTGACGTGGTCCGCGCCCAGCCAGGCCTGCGGATCGGCCTCGATCGCGGACACGAGGAGCCGCCCGTCCGGGAGAGTGCTGAGCCCCTGCGGCGCCTGGCCGAATCGGGCCGTCGTCGACCCGATCCACTCCTCCGGGCGCTGGGGGCCACCGGGGCCGTGGCGCAGTGCGCCGATGCGGTCGCCGCCGCGGTAGAAGTGGTCGAACTGGTTGACCGGCAGAACGATCGGCAGCATCGCGCGGGTCCCTCCGGTCATCAGGTCATGAGCAGCCGCAGGTCGCCAGCCGGCTCGCGATTCGGTCCATTGTGTCCCGCATGCCCGCGAGCGAGGACACCCTGTTGGCGATCATGGCGAAGACCAGCACCCGGCCATCGCGGCCGAGTGCCGTCCCGGCAAGGCTGACCACGCCGGTGAGGGTGCCGGTCTTCGCATGGACGAACCCTCGTCCGGGCCGGGTGGCCGGGGTCTGGTACCGATCGGCGAGGGTCCCGGTCAGCCCGGCCACCGCTAGGCCAGGACCGATCGCCGCCAGCCCTGGATCGGTGCCGCCGCTGGCGAGATGAAGGACCTCGGCGAGCGCGCTGGCCGTGAGCCGGTTGCGACCGGAGAGCCCGCTGCCGTCGGCAAGGTCCAGCCCGGTGGTGTCTATCCCCAGGCCCGACAGGACCTCCTCGGTGGCCGCGGCACCGCCGGCGAAGGTGGGGCTGCCCGCCGATGCACCGCCGACAAGGTGGGCCAGGGCCTCGGCGTAGTTGTTCTCGGAGTCGGTCAGCATCCGTTGGACGATCTCCTCGACGGTCGGCGACTCGACCCGGCCGATCTCGGTGGCGTCGGGCTTCGCCGTGCCCGCACGCACGGCGGTGACGTCCAGCCCTTGGGCCTTCAGGAAGCCGGCGAAGGCCTTCGCCGCCTGCAGGGCCGGGTCGGACACGCGGGACACGGCGCCCGGGCGCACCCGCCCGCCGTCAACGACGAGCGCGGTCACCGGGGCCACCACGCCGGCCGAGGGGAACGACCGAGGCCACCCGGGCCCGAGCCGCGGGCCCCCGAAGGCGGAATCGTCGTAGATCACCCGGATCGAGGAGTTCGCCGTGAAGGATTTCGCGACCTGCTCGGCGAGGTCGCGGAGCGACGCGCTGCCGCCGGCAAGCGGGTTGCCCCCGCCCGAGCGCACGAGCGTCGGGTCGCCGCCGCCCACGAGGTACACGACGTCCCCGTAGGCGGATGCCACGGTCGCCAGCCGGGTCTGCGGCCCGAGCACCTCCAGGGCAGCGGTGGCCGTGGCGAGCTTGAGGGTCGACGCCGGGACGAGCGACCTGTCCGAACGCTGGTCGAACAGCACCGCACCGGTCGCAGCGTCGAGGACGATGACCGACCCGGTGCCCAGGCGCGCGTCGACGAGGCTGCCGATCTGCCCCGATACGCCCACCGCCGTGGGCGCCACGCCGGACCCCGGCACGGCGGGGGCGAGGACCGCCGGAGCCGGTGGATCGGGGAGCGACGTGTCCGCTGCGGCGGAGCCGGGGATGGCCAGCAGCCCCACGCACGCGAGGCCGAGGAGCCGAAGGGCGGTCGTTGACCGCATCCGTCCTCCTCCCGCCGGGACGTACGGAACACTAGGGCACGGCGGCGAACCGCCGATGCCGCGCGGTGTCCGGCCGCGAGAAGCGAGGAGTCCTGTGGAACCGCTCGAGTTCGACGTCACGATCGAGATCCCGGCGGGCAGCCGCAACAAGTACGAGATGGACCACAAGACCGGGCGGATCAGGCTGGACCGGATGCTGTTCACGTCCACCCGGTACCCACATGACTACGGCTTCATCGACAACACCCTCGGGCTCGACGGTGACCCCCTCGACGCACTCGTCATGACGTCGGAACCCACCTTCCCCGGCGTGGTCATCCGATGCCGCACCGTTGGCATGTTCCGGATGACCGACGAGGCGGGCGGCGACGACAAGGTCCTGTGCGTCCCCTCCCGCGACCCCCGGCTGGAGCACCTGCGCGACATCTTCCACGTCTCGGAGTTCGACCGGCTGGAGATCCAGCACTTCTTCGAGGTCTACAAGGACCTCGAGCCGGGCAAGAGCGTCGAGGGGGCGACCTGGACCGGGCGCACCGAGGCCGAGGCGGAGATCCACGAATCCTGGGTCCGTCACGACGAGCACGGCGGCTACTGACCGGGTCCGAAGCTGAAGTGGGGACCAACGTCCCCCGAGAATCCGCATTTCGGCCCTGCAGTCGGCGGCCCGGCACCCCATACCGTGGGGGGTATGCGAAATCTCCTCATCCTCGGCGGGGGAACCGCCGGCACCATGGCCGCCAACAAGCTGCGCCGGATGCTGCCGGACAATGACTGGCAGATCACCGTCGTCGATGCCGACGACGACCATCGGTACCAGCCCGGCTTCCTATTCATGCCGTTCGGCACCTACCGGCCCGATCAGGTCACCAAGAGCCGCCGGAAGGTCCTGAACAAGGACATCCCGCTCGTCTACGGCGAGATCGACAGGGTCCTGCCCGACGAGAAGGGCGTTGTCCTCGCCGATGGAACCCGGCTGGACTACGACATGCTCATCATCGCCACCGGGGTCACCCCGCGGCCCGACCAGACACCCGGGATGCTCAGCGACGAGTGGGGCGTGAGCGTCCACGAGTTCTACACCTACGAGGGCTCCGTCGCCCTCGCCAAGAAGCTGCACGACTGGCCCGGCGGCCGGCTCGTCATCAACATCGTCGAGATGCCGATCAAGTGCCCGGTGGCACCGCTGGAGTTCTCCTTCCTCGCCGACGACTTCTTCAAGGTCCGCGGCATGAGGGACAAGGTCGAGATGACCTACGTGACGCCGCTTCCCGCTGCCTTCACCAAGCCGATCGCCGCGCAGGCATTCGGCAACTCGCTGGACGAGAAGGGCATCGCGGTCGAGCCGGACTTCATGCTCATGGAGGTCGACTCCGAGAAGAAGGCCCTCGTGTCGTACGACGAGCGCGAGGTGCCGTTCGACCTGCTTGTCACCATCCCGCTCAACATGGGCGCCGACTTCATCACGAGGTCGGGCCTGGGCAACGAGCTCAACCTCGTGCCCGTAGACAAGTTCACGCAGCTGTCGAAGCAGTACGACACCATCTTCGCCCTCGGCGATGCCAACGACATCCCGGCCTCGAAGGCCGGGTCGGTGGCGCACTTCGAGATCGACATCTTCGTCGAGAACTTCATGCAGCACATCGCCGGCAAGGCGATGACGCATCAGTTCGACGGGCACGCCAACTGCTTCATCGAGACCGGTGGCGGCAAGGCGATGCTGATCGACTTCAACTACGACACCGAGCCGCTGCCCGGCAAGTACCCGGTCGCCGGCATTGGGCCGATGAGCCTGCTCAAGGAGACCCGGCTCAACCACATGGGCAAGCTGGCCTTCAAGTGGGTGTACTGGAACGTCCTGGTGCCCGGCCGCTCCATGCCCGTCCCCGCGCTGATGTCCATGTCCGGCAAGCGCACCGACCTCATCACCACCCCGTAACCCCGACGCACCACGCACGAAGGAGAGCAAGACATGCCAACCACCACCATCGCCGGGCGCGACGTCGCCGTCGACGACGAGGGCTTCATGACCCAGTACGACCAATGGGACGAGGACATGGGCAAGGCCCTGGCCGCGGCCATCGGGGTCGACATGACCGACGAGCACTGGAAGGTCGTCCGCTTCCTGCGCGAGGACTTCAAGGCGCAGGGCGAGACCCCCACGATCCGGCGCGTCTCCACCGCGGGCGGCGTCGACACCAAGCAGCTGTTCGTGCTGTTCCCCAAGAAGCCGGCCAAGAAGATGGCGTACATCGCCGGCCTGCCCAAGCCGCACGGCTGCGTCTAGCCCCCAAACCCCGAAAGGCACTGCCATGACCGCAACGCAGGACATGATCGTCCCGAGCTTCGACGACGAGGAGCATGCTCACCGCAAGCTCGCCATCATCTGCTCCAAGGGCAACCTCGACATGGCCTACCCCGGCCTGATCCTGGGCAACGCTGCACTGGGCGAGGGCGTCGAGCTGCACCTGTTCTTCACCTTCTGGGGCTTCGACATGATCACGAAGGGCCGGATGGAGCACCTGAAGTTCACGCCCGTCGGCAACACGGCGGCGCACATGCCCATGGCGCTCACTCCGCTGCCCGGCATGACCAAGATGGCGACCCACATGATGCAGAAGTCGATGGACGCCCTCGACATCCCGCCGGTGCCGGAGTTCCTCGACCTGATCAAGGGCTCGGGCGGGCACCTGTGGGCCTGCCGGCTCAGCGCCGACATGAACCATCTGTCGATTGAGGACCTCTACGAGGGCGTCGACGGGATCATCAGCGCCAGTGACTTCATCGAGATGACGGACGGCGCCCAGTTGCTGTTCATCTGACCGGACGGTCCCCCGGCTCCGGGACGCGCCACCATCCTCCGGCGGCGCGTCCCGGCTCCATTTCCATGCTTGTTTCGTCTCGGCATCGCGAGTTCAGGCGGCGTTCGTCACCCGGCCACCCCCGTCACCGCCTGTGGTCGGGGACGGCTGTCAACGTCGAGGTATGAGGGTTACCGAGCGCAACATCGCGCTGGTCGGACACGACAATATGAAGACCGAGCTCGCCGAATGGGCGGTACACAACAGGGACCTGCTGGCGAGGCACCGCATATATGCCACCGGTACGACCGGACGCCTCCTGCGTGACCGGCTCGGGATCCCGGTCCATCGATTCCTGAGCGGACCGCTCGGCGGGGACCAGCAGATCGGCGCCGGCATCGCTCAGGGCGGCATCGACACCTTGATCTTCTTCTGGGACCCGCTCGAGCCCCAGCCCCACGATCCAGACGTCAAGGCCCTGCTGCGCATCGCCACCCTGTGGAACATCGCGATCGCCAGCAACCGCACGACCGCCGACATGATCATCACGTCCCCGCTGTTCACCGGCGACTATGACGCTCACCCTCCGGTGTTCCAGGCCAGGGAAGAAGCCCAGGCCGCCTCGGTCGGCTAGCCGACCCGCACGTCCAGGCGGGTCAGCAGGTCCTCGACGCGCGCCTTGACCTCGTCGCGGATCGGCCGCACCGAATCGACGTCGAGCCCGGCCGGGTCCGTGAGGACCCAGTCCTCGTAGCGCTTGCCCGGGAAGACCGGGCAGGCGTCGCCGCACCCCATGGTCACGACGACATCGGCCGCACGGACGATCTCGTCGGTCCACGGCTTGGGGTACTCGCCGGAGATGTCGATCCCCAGCTCGGCCATCGCGGCCACTGCTGCCGGGTTCACCTGGTTCCCGGGCTCCGACCCGCCGGACCATGCGAGGGCGCGGTCGCCTGCCAGCGCGCGGAAGAAGCCCAGGGCCATCTGCGACCGGCCGGCGTTGTGGGTGCACAGGAACAGCACGATCGGCCGGCCATCATCGCTCTTGCCCTCGACCCGGGCCAGGGCCTTGAGCCGCTCGCGGGCGAAGCGCTCAGCGAAGGTGGTGAGGTACTTGTCGTTCGACAGGCGGGTGCCGAACTCGTCGTACGACGAGTGCAGGAAGCGCTCGATCGTCTCGGTGCCGAACGTGCCCTCGAACTCCCGTTGCAGCAGGGCCGAGGAGGATCTCAGCACCACCATGTGCTCGAGCGGGATGTCGTCACGGAGGTACGTATCGGTCATCGTGATGCCCTTCTGTGATGGGTTCGGGTGATGAGTGGAGCGAGCACGGTGACCCGCTCGCGGAGGTCGGTGATGGCGTCGTCGAATGCCGCGGGCGAGCCGATGGCCGCGGGGTCGGGGACCGACCAGTGCAGGTGCGGCGGGACGTCGATCGACTCGTTGACGGCGTCGCAGACTGTCACGACGACGTCGCCGGCCCGAAGGACGTCCTCGACCGACTGAGGCCGGGCCTTCGCCACCACCAGGCCGGCACGCGCGGCCGCGGCCAGCGCGTGCGGGTTCACGCGCTCAGCAGGCTCGGAGCCCGCCGACGCGGCCGGGACGTCACTCACCGACTGCCACAAGGCCTCCGCCAGCACCGAGCGGGCGGAGTTGTGGGTGCAGACGAACACCACCCGGGTGGCCGACGTGCCCGAGGCCGCCGGCAGCAGCCCCTCGAGCGAGTCCGGCAGCAGCCGGACATAGGTGCGGCGACGGTCCCGCTGGGAGTGGTGCCGAGTCACGACCCCGGCTGACTCGAGCACCTTCAGGTGGTGGGCGAGGAGGTTGCCCGGGACCTCGAGCGCTGCCGCGAGGGCGTCAGGGGAGAGGTCCTGGACCTGAAGCAGGTCGACCACTGCCAGCCGGGTCGGGTCGCCCAGCGCCGCGAGCACGCGCGCCCGGCGGGCCCGTTCGGCGGGCGGCTCAGGCACCTCGTGCTGCATCGCTTCAACATTCATTGAGTCAATAATCGTTGATGTACGATGCGCTGTCAACCCTCCGGAGAGGACCCGCCATGACGTCCCCGCTCCCCCGCCGCGCCGTCGCGGAGTTCCTCGGCACCGGGCTCCTGGTCGCCACCGTCGTGGGCTCGGGGATCATGGGCACGCTGTTGTCCGACGACCTCGCCGTCGTCCTGCTCATCAACGCCCTCGCCACCGTCGCCGCGCTCGGCGTGCTGATCTGGATGCTCGGCCCGATCTCCGGCGCGCACTTCAACCCGGTCGTGACCGGAGTCGAGCTGGCCCGCCGCGAGATGCCCGTAGGCGAGGGCGTGCTGTACATCGCCGCCCAGGTCCTCGGCGCACTCGGTGGCGTCGCGCTCGCCGATGCGATGTTCGGCCTGCCCGCCTGGGACGTGTCCGTGAACGTGCGCGAGGGCGGGCCGGTCTGGCTCGGCGAGGTCGTTGCCACCGCCGGACTGCTGCTCGTCATCGGTGCGCTGACGCGGACGGGGCGCGGCCACCTCGGCCCGGCACTGGTGCCGGCCTGGATCGGGGCGGCCTACTTCTTCACGTCGTCGACGTCGTTCGCGAATCCTGCCGTGACCATCGGTCGCAGCCTCACCGACTCGTTCTCGGGCATCGCCCCGGCCGACGTGCCGATGTTCATCGTGTTCCAGGTCGTGGGTGCGGCGATCGGCGCGCTGCTGACCGAGTACCTCTACCCGAGGCCGGGCGCCGCCGAGCCCCTCGACCTGCCCGATCCGATCCACCACGGTCCTCGCGCCAGCGGCTGACGGAGGCTGCGGCGCGCGGACCGCGCTACGTGGTCAGCGAGGGTCGTCGAGCCGAACCCCGACGTAGGGCTCACCGGTCGTCACGGTGACGACCCGACGTGTGATCGACACGGCGTGGTCTGCGAATCGCTCGAAGTACCGGGAGAGAAGCGTCAGGTCGACGAGGGTCTCGTTCCCGAATGCCCACGCGGGGTCCTGCAACGTCGAGAAGAGATCGGCGTGAAGGGCATCCACCTTGCTGTCGATAGCCTCCACCTCGCTGCCCTTCGACAGATCCTGGGAGTCGATGACCTCCCCAGCCTTGCGGGCGATGGACTCCCCCATGCGCCCCATGTCTGCGAACACCGGCGTCAGCTCCGGCGGAACGACGTGCCTAGGCGACCGAAGGCGGGCCTGCTTCGCGACGTGCTCGGCGAGGTCCCCCATGCGCTCGAGGGACGCCGAGATCCGAAGTGCCCCGACGACAGCCCTGAGGTCGTGCCCGACTGGAGCCTGGAGGGCCAGCAGCTCGGTGCAGTGACCCTCGATCGCCTCCGTGAGCAGGTCGATCTCCGTGTCACCGCCGATGACGACCTCAGCCAGTTCACGGTCCGCCTCCAGCAGCGCCGTCGTCGCTTGCCCCATGGCCCCCGCCACCATGTCGCACATGCGAACGAGATCGCCGCGAAGCTCCTCGAGCTTCGTGTGGTACGCAGTACGCAAGACCGTCTCCCTTCCCGTCATGTCGCGCCCCTCACTCAGCCGAACCGGCCGGAGATGTAGTCCTCCGTGCGCGGATCACGGGGGTTGGTGAACATCGCGTTCGTGCTGCCGACCTCGACCAGGAACCCGTGCCGGACCTCGTTCGCATCGACTTCGGCAGTGAAGAATGCCGTGCGGTCGGACACCCGAGCAGCCTGTTGCATGTTGTGGGTGACGATCACGATCGTGTAGTCCACCGCGAGTTCCTTCATCAGGTCCTCGATCTTCGCTGTCGCAATCGGATCCAGGGACGCACACGGCTCATCCATGAGGATCACTTCGGGGCGCACGGCGATGCATCGGGCGATCACCAGTCGTTGCTGCTGGCCACCGGACAGGGCGTAGGCGCTCTTCTTGAGGTCGTCCTTGACCTCGTCCCAGAGCGCCGCCTTGGTCAGGCTCTCCTCGACCAGGTCGTCCATCTTTCCCTTGATCCCGTTGACCTTGGGTCCATAAGCGATGTTGTCGTAGATGGACTTGGGGAACACGTTGGGCTTCTGGAACACCATCCCGATCCGCCGGCGGACCTCGATCGGGTCGACCTTCGGTCCGTACAGGTCCGTGCCGTGATACGTCATTGTTCCCTCGACGCGTGCCCCTGGGATGAGGTCGTTCATCCGGTTGAACGAACGCAGGAGCGTCGACTTGCCGCAGCCGCTAGGGCCGATGAACGCCGTGATCTCGTTCTTGTAGACCTCAAGTGACACGTTGCGAATGGCTCGGTAGTCGCCGTAGCGAACCGTGACGTCATCGAGCCGGAAAACTTCGGTCTTGTCGATGTCGGAGTCCAGGATGGAGGCCTCCGCCATGCCCGGCGCGGACACCGCAAGGCGGATCCCGGGCTGGTTGGGGGTGGTCATGCCTGCCTCCTGGAGGTCATGGTGGGGGTCATGCAGGTCCGTTGCCATTGTCTACCAGCGCTTCTG
Organism: Actinomycetota bacterium; assembly: GCA_030681835.1. GTDB lineage: Bacteria > Actinomycetota > Actinomycetes > S36-B12 > S36-B12 > UBA10649. Next base: position 4,213 of record JAUXRN010000180.1, on the reverse strand, counting down.
CGTCTTGTTGCGGATCCAGATGGCCGTGAAGTTCATCAGCAGCAGGATCACCAGGAGCAGGACGATCGTCGCGGCGGCGAGGATCTGGAACTCCTCGCGAGAGTCCTTCGTCCAGTTGTAGATCTGGATCGGGAGCGTCGTGTACCCGGAGAGCGGGCCGGTCGGGTTGAAAGTGATGAAGGTGACCGCGCCCAAGAGCAGCAGCGGGGCGGCCTCACCGATCGCTCGGGAGAGGCTGAGGATGATGCCCGTGGCGATGCCCGGGGTGGCCGCGGGAAGGGTCTGCTTCCACGCGGTCTGCCATTCGGTGGCGCCGAGGGCCAGCGAGCCGTCGCGGATGTTGCGTGGCACTGCCCTCAGGGCCTCACGAGTCGAGATGATGAGTACCGGCAGGATCAGCAGGGCCAATGTCAAGGAGGCCGTGATGACCGTCTGGCCCAGCGCCATGGCCCTCGCGAAGACGGCCAAGCCGAGGATGCCGTAGACGATCGAGGGAACTGCCGCGAGGTTCTGGATGTTCACCTCGACGAACCGCTGGAACTTGCTGTCCGGGTGGGAGAACTCCTCCAGGTACAGCGCCGCGAGGATCCCGGTGGGCAGAGCAAACAACGCCGTGAGGCTGATCACCCACAGGGTCCCCATGATCGCGGACTGGGCTCCCGCAGTCTCCGGTCGACGGATGGAGGGCATGTTCTGCCACAACGTCGCATCGAGGCGGGGCCAGCCCTTGATCGTGACGTATGCGATCAGCACCAGCAGCGTCGCGATGGCGATGAACAGGGTGATGAGCAGCGACCACATGAAGATGCGGTCGCGCAGCGGCGTTCCCCTGCTCTGGAGTCCGCCGACGATCTCGGCGTACTGGGCGTCGGTGTTCGTGTCGAGGCTCACTGGTACACCTGCCGGAACTTGCGGACCAGCCCGATGCTGATGGTGTTCATGAAGAACGTGATGATGAACAGCAGCAGGCCAACGGCGAAGATCGACTTGTACTCGATGCTCCCGGTCGAGAGGTCACCTGAACCGGCCGCGGCGATGTAGGACGTCATGGTCTGCATCCCCTCGAGCGGGTTGAAGGAGAGGTTGGGCTGCAGTCCGGCGGCGATCGTCACGATCATCGTCTCGCCGATGGCTCGCGAGATGCCCAGGACGAAAGCGGCCACGATGCCCGACAGCGCAGCTGGGATCACGACAAACATTGCTGTCTGTCGCTTCGATGAGCCGAGCGCATATGAGCCGTCGCGCATCCCTGACGGCACCGCGGACATGGCGTCCTCGGAGAGCGATGCGATCGTGGGAATGATCATGATGCCCATGATCAGGCCGGCGGAGAGCGCATTGAAGATGTCGATGTCGGGCCAGATCTTGACCAGCACGACCTGGGTCAGGAACTCCAGCGCGAAGAAGCCGAAGACCACGGTCGGGATGCCCGCCAGCACCTCGAGGGTCGGCTTGACGGTCTTCCGCACCCTCGGGGAGGCGAACTCCGACAGGTAGACGGCGGCGCCGAGGCCCAACGGGATCGCGATCACGATCGCGATGCCGGTGATCACGAGCGTCCCGGTCACCAGGGGCACGACACCGAACTCCCCGTCCGCGAACAGCGGGGTCCACTCGGTACCGAAGAGGAAGTCCTGGATCGGGACCTCGCTGAAGAACTCGATCGACGGTATGAGGATGGAGAGAACGATCCCGAATGTCGTGAGGATCGAGACCCCGGCGGCCATGACAAGGATGCCCTTGATGACCTTCTCGCCGTAACGCGGCTTCGTCCGTTGCAGGGAACCGGGGTCCCCTGCAACGGACGAGCCAACGAGCGTGCTGCTCACGAGTACGGGCCTGTCTGCTCGGTCTACCTACTGCGTGAGGGCAGCGTAGTCCGCCTGCAGTTTTGCCTGCTGCTCAGGATTCAGCGCGATGAACTGGGCACCCTCCGCGATGGAGGCATCGTTCGCGACGTAGTAGTCGAAGAAGGCGCGGACCTCGGGACGAGTCAGTGCCTCCTTGGACGGGTACACGAACAGCGGGCGGGCCAGCGGAACGTAGGTGCCGTTCTGGGCGTTCTCTGCGCTCGGGATGACGCACCCGGCGCCGCTGTCGATTTCCACTGCCGTGAGGGTGTCGGCATTCTCCTCGTAGTAGGAGTACCCGAAGTACCCTAGGCCGCCCGTGCTGCCTGCCACGCCCTGAACGATGACGTTGTCGTCCTCGGAGGGGGTGAAGTCAGTGCGGCTCGCACCCTCTTCGCCGTTGATGACGTCGGTGAAGTAGTCGAACGTGCCCGAGTCGGTGCCTGGGCCGAAGAGCTTGAGCTCCTCATCCGGGAAGCCCTCGCGGACCTGGCTCCAGTTGTTGACAGCCGAGTCAGGCGCCCAGATCTTGTTGAGCTCCTCGATGGTGAGGCAGGTGGCCCAGTCATTCGCGGGGTTCACGACCACGGTCAACGCGTCGACTGCGACCTGGAGCTCGCCGAACTCCACGCCGGCCTCAGCGCAGGTGGCCGCCTCGTCGTCCTTGACGGGGCGCGAGGCGTCGTTCGCGTCAGTCTCGCCCCGGCAGAACTTCTCGAACCCGCCACCGGTTCCGGATGAGCCCACGGTCACCTGGACGCCGGGGTTCTCGAGCTGGAAGTCCTCGGCGGCCAAGGCGGTAAGGGGGAATACCGTCGAGGAGCCATCGATGCGGACCTGTCCTGTGACGTCCCCGCCATCGGTGCCGGCCTCGCCATTGGAGTTGTCCCCACTGGCGGAGCCGCCGCAGGCTGCAAGGAGCAGGGACAGGCTCGCCAGGGCGGCCACGATCCCGAAGCTCGTCTTCTTCATCAGTGTCTCTTTCGTCAGTCGGATGGTTCCTGCCGGTTCCGGCTGGGCCGACGCTAAGCGCGATGCCTGAACGTATGGGGGCCGCTGGGTGAACAACACATGAACGGGCTGGCACGTTCTTGAGCCCGCGCTTCGGAAAGCGGGCAAATGGACACGAACCGTTCACCGTGTGGTCATCCCGGGACGCCAAATGGGGGCCATGAGCGGTGCCTGGAGGCCGACACCTCACGAAGGTGTCAGAAGTGACGGCCGGGAATGACGCTGGCCCATGGTGTCGATGGCAGGAAGCTAACTGCTCGCCGGGGGCTCGCCATCCACGTTCACCGTCACCTTGAGCGGCGTGAAGGTGCGGATCCGGATCGGCTCCGGCAGCGGCGTCACGCCGTACGTCTCCAGCGCTCCCTGGCCGGCCAGCCGCACCAGGTACTGCGCGAAGGACAGCGGCAACGGATCGCTGGGGTCGTCGCAGACGATCAGGTGCGCGTAGCCGAGCACCGGCCAGCCCACCAGTGGCTGGCCCTCGGCCAGGACGATCTTGGACGAGGCCTGGTCGAAGTTCTCCGGCACGGGGATCCCTCCCGATGCCGGGCTGGCCAGCAGGTTGCCGGCCTCGTCCGTCGTCACCGTGGTGGCGCCCGAGCCGACCTTGTACTGCTGCACGTCGTCTGCCGTGATCACCAGTTCCGAGCCGTCTTCGAGTGTCACCGGAAGGTTGGCGGTCGCGAGGACGTTGTTGAAGGCCTGGTAGACCGGCAGGATCGCCACCGAGCTCTCGATGGCGGTCATCTCGGCGATCATGTCCGTCATGGTCGGGAACGTCTGCGTCCCGTCGAGGGTGCCGACGATTCCCTTCGACCATGCCTCAGGGGCCTCCGCGGCCAGCCAAGCCGTCATGGCTTCCACTGATCCCTGGGGGGTCTCGACCGACATCACGGTCATCTCCGGCAGGAGGGTGAAGTCGAAGCCCTCATTGGAGGCCGCGATCAGCGGGTCCTCCCACGTGGTGATTGTGCCGTTCAGGATCCCGGCCACGATCTCCGGCGTCATGACGACGCCCTCGAGGCCAATGACGTTGTAGGCGACCGTCACTGGGTAGGCGAAGGCAGGAACCACGATGGTGTTGCCCGTGGGGCAATTCGCCGCGTCCCAGTCAGCGATCTCTGCCGGCGTCGGGGTCTTGTCGACCAGCGCCAGCGGCGCGGCCTGGTCGGGCGCCACCTCGAGGACGGTCTGCTCCGGGCAGACACCCCCCAGGCCGAGTCCCACGGCGTCCATCGCGCCGATGAGGGTCTCGGGCACCGAGGCCGTCACCTCTCCGCTCTGGCAGACGATCTGCGACTCGGCCTGGGCGGCAAGGACGTCAGGTGGCAGTGGCGGCGTGCATGCCGCCA
>JAUXRN010000175.1 GCA_030681835.1 Actinomycetota bacterium | reverse complement strand
CCGTCGGCGAGCACGGTTCCGGACAGGACCTGGAACCACGCAAGTTCCGATGGCGCCGTCGCGAGGTCGATGGTCGAGGCTGGTTCGAGCCGAATGACCTCGACGGTGACTCGTCCGTCGGGGACTCGACCCGGCGCGAGGACCCATTCGCGCGTGACACCACCAGCCGACCCGGCCGGCAGTCGATCCGCAGCCCGAACCACGAAAGCCATGGGTGCCCGTCCCTTCGGTCAGGCCTCAGGCTACGTGGCACGGCTATTCTGTGCAATCGATTGCTGGATGAATGCCGACGATGGATCAGCTGTGCACGAACGCTGGAGGCTGGGCCGGTCCGATCGGCGGCGACTGGGAGTCACCAGCCCTACAATCGATTGCACCTGATGACCCGACCGGGAAGGGAGTCCCATGTCACTGCGACACTCCGCCGAGTTCGCCCAGACGAGCATCGCCGCGCCAGGCATCATCGGCGTGGACTGGGAGGAGCGCGTCGACTTCAGGCGCCTGCGTGACTACCGGACGGCACGGGCGCGGCAGGCACTCGAGGCGAGTGACCTGGGGGCCTTGCTGGTCTTCGAGTCGTCCAACATCCGTTACCTCACCGCCACCCACATCGGCACGTGGGGCTACAACAAGACCGAGCGATGGGCCCTGCTCACCCGCACCGGGGAACCATGGGTCTGGGACTTCGGGTCTGCTGCCAAGAACCACCGGATGTACTCGCCCTGGCTCATTCCCGAGCACTCCCGCGGAGGCAACAACGGGCTGCAGGGCGCGATCGCCCCGTCCACCGGGCTGCCGCATGGCACGGCGCAGGAGATCGCCGCGATCCTGCGCGAGGAGGGGGTCGCCGACATGCCCGTCGGGATCGACGTCGTCGAGATCCCGATGCTGCGCGCGCTCGAGGCGGCCGGCATAACGGTCACGGATGGCCAGCAGGTGATGCTCGACGCGCGTCAGATCAAGAATCGCGACGAGATCCTCCTGCTCAGCCAGGCCGCGGCGATGGTCGACGGGGTCTACCAGGACATCTACGAGTTCCTCAAGCCCGGCGTCCGGGAGAACGACGTCGTCGCCCTCGCCACGCACCGCTTGATCGAGATGGGTTCCGAGCAGGTCGAGGCCATCAATTCGATCGCCGGGGAGCGCTGCAGCCCCCATCCCCATGTCTTCTCCGACCGGTACATCCGCCCGGGCGACCAGGCTTACTTCGACATCATCCATAGCTTCAACGGCTATCGAACCTGCTACTACCGCACCTTCGCGGTGGGCCGAGCGACGCAGGCGCATCGCGACGCCTACATGAAGGCGCGCGAGCTCATCGACGCTGCCATCGCCCTGGTCAAGCCGGGCGCCAGCACCGCCGACATCGCACGCCTATGGCCGAGCGCCGACGAGTTCGGATTCACGTCAGAGATGGAAGCCTTCGGCCTGCAGTTCGGGCACGGCCTAGGCCTCGGGCTCCACGAGCGGCCGGTCATCAGCCGACTCAACTCCCTTGACAACCCGGTCGAGATCCAGACCGGCATGGTCTTCGCCCTGGAGACGTACTGGCCGGCCAACGACGGCCACTCGGCTGCGCGCATCGAGGAAGAGCTGGTCGTCACCGAGACGGGTGCCGAGCTGCTCACCCTCTTCCCTGCGGAGGAACTCGTCGTCACGAACCCGTACTAGCCGACCCTCGTCACGTCGGCCATTCAGCCAGCCAAGGAGACCAACGCGTGAGCCTCTACGACATCACCAACCCGGACCTGCTCAACCTCCACATCAACGGCGGCTGGCGGCCGGCGTCGGACGGGGCGCGCTTTGACGTGTCCGACCCGGCGACCGGCGAGGTCATCGCGAGCGTCGCGAGCGGCTCCGCAGACGACGCTCGCGCTGCGGTCGACGCGGCGGCCGCAGCCTTCCCGGCCTGGGCGGCCACCGCCCCTCGCGCACGGGGCGAGATCCTTCGCCGGGCGTTCGAGCTCATGATCGCCTATCGCGATGAGCTCGCGGAACTCATCGTGCGCGAGAGCGGCAAGGCGTGGAGTGACGCCCAGGGCGAGGTCACCTACGCTGCGGAGTTCTTCCGGTGGTTCTCCGAGGAGGCGGTGCGCGCCAGCGGTCACGTCCAGACGGCTCCCAACGGCGACAAGCGAATCCTGACGATCCTTCAGCCCGTCGGAGTGTCCGTGCTGATCACGCCGTGGAACTTCCCGGCCGCCATGGCCACGCGCAAGATGGGCCCGGCACTGGCCGCGGGGTGCCCCGTAGTCCTCAAGCCGGCATCCGACACTCCGCTGACAGCCCTGGCCCTGGCGGTGCTCATGCAGGAGGCGGGCGTACCCGATGGTGTCGTCAACGTGCTGCCGTCCCGGCGGTCGGGCGAGGTCGCCGACGCCATGCTCGGGCATCCGGCCACGCGGAAGCTGTCGTTCACTGGATCGACCGAGGTGGGCCGGACGCTTCTGGAGCTCGCTGCGCGCACCGTCGTGAACTGCTCGATGGAGCTCGGTGGCAACGCGCCCTTCGTCGTGTTCGCTGACGCGGACCTCGACGCTGCGGTGGAAGGCGCGATGGTGGCCAAGATGCGCAACGGCGGGGAGTCGTGCATTGCCGCGAATCGCTTCATCGTGGAGGCCGGCGTGGCAGAGGATTTCGCATCACGGCTCGCCGCCGCGATGGGTGCCCTGACGGTGGGGCCCGGCATGGATCGCTCGAGCCAGGTCGGGCCGATGATCAATGCCCGCGCGGCCGACGACATCGCCGGCATGGTCGAGGCCAGCGTCCGCGCCGGTGCGTCGGTCCTTGTCGGCGGCCAGCGCCCGGAGGGCCCCGGCGCGTACTACCCGCCCACCGTGCTGTCCGGATTGTCGGGAGACGACCCCATTCTCGGCATCGAGATCTTCGGGCCGGTCGCACCGGTTGTGGCCTTCGACGACGAGGAGCAGGCCGTCGCGCTCGCCAATGCCACTCCGTTCGGCCTGGCCGCGTACGTCTATACCGGGGACCTCGCGAGGGCGCTGCGGGTGAGCGAGCGAATCGATGCCGGGATGGTCGGGGTCAACCGTGGCTTCATCTCTGACCCGGCCGCCCCATTCGGTGGAGTCAAGCAGAGTGGCCTCGGGCGCGAAGGCGGGCATGAAGGACTGCTGGAGTTCCTCGAGGCCAAGTACATCGCCGTCGACTGGTAGCGCTCAGGGGCTACCGGCAAATACTTCCGGGTGAGCCACGAGGGCAAGGCGAGTGCGCCGGATGTGGCCGACGAGGTATCTCTCGGCATCAACGGTGTCCCGGCGCTGCAAGGCATCGACGAGCAGGCCGTGCTCCGCGTTGACGATCCAGCGCCTGCCGGGCCCACTGATCAGCATGAACGCCCTCCGGTAGTGCTGCGTGGCGTTCCACAGGCGGTTGACCGTGTCATTGAGGTGGTCGATGCCGCAGCCTCCGTATGTGGCCATGTGGAACTCGCGGTCCAGGGCGAGGAACTCGCGCACGTCGTCGTGCTGCTCGATGCGGCGCTGGATCACCGCAATCTCGGCCAGGTCGCCATCGTCGAGCCTGGGCAGGCTCTCGATCAGGGCAAGCGGCTCCAGCCGCTCGCGCATCTGGTACAGGACCTCGACATCCTGACGGTCCAGGATCGGCACGCGTGCTCCCTTGTTCGGTTCAAGGGTGACGAGTCCCTCGGCCGTGAGCATGCGCAATGCCTCGCGCACGGGCAGCCTGCTGGCGCCGAGTCGGTCGGCCACCTCCTCCTGCAGGATTCGCGAGCCGGGACTGATCTCACCGGACAGGATGCGCTCACGCAGCGCGGCGGCCACGCGCTCCGAGGCTGCGGTAGGCGCGGGCTCGCTCACGCGAACCTCTCCGGGTGGTGGAAGTAGGCCTTGCCTTCCGGGTACGAGACCAGCTCGAACTGCATGCCCCACGGCGCCAGGAAATAGACCCAGCGCTGGCCCTCGTGCGCGCCCTTGCTCACGGTGGGATCACCAAGGACGCTGACTCCCCGGCGGCGCAGGTAGTCGACCGCCTCGTCGAGATCGTCGACGTAGAGCGCGACATGGTGCCCACCGACGTCGCTGTTCCTCGGCACGACCGTGTCCTGATCGGGAGCCGTGTACTGGAAGACCTCGAACACGGCCTGTCCGCCCAGGCGGAAGAAGCGCAGCTCGGGGACCGTCGCCCGTGGGTGCACGTTGAGGTGCTCGGCCATCCAGTCCCCGGTGTCATCGCGAAGCGGCCCGAGTCGGTACAGGTACTCACAGCCCAGCACGTCGACCAGGAAGGCATGTGCGGCGTCGAGATCCGGCACCGTGAAGCCGACATGGTCAAGCCTCTGCAACCCTGGAATTCCGGCCATGGCACCTCCAATGGATCCATCTACGCGAGTGGTAGCCGTTTTCGGAGCCTAACGCCCCTATACATGTCTTGTAAATGGATCCATAACGTGGAAAAGTGGTCGCATGACAGACATCCGCCGCCTCACGCCCGACGCCCCCTGGGTCCAGTTGTCGACGACCGAGTCCGACTGGGATGCCGCCGATCCCGCCCTGCTCACCAGCATGCTCAGCCAGTTGGTCCTGATCCGGACGTTCGAAGAGTTCGTCCTGCAGCTCGCGGGCGAGGGTCTCATCCACGGTCCGGCGCACTCCAGCATCGGCCAGGAGGGGGGCGCCGTCGGCTCAACCCTTCCCCTGACCAGCCAGGACACCGTCAACGGATCGCATCGCGGACATCACCAGTTCCTAGCCAAAGTGCTCGGTCACCTCGCCCCTGACGGGATCGATCCCGGTCGGCCGATCCCGGCCGAGGTCCGCGCGGCCCTGCTCACCAGCCTCGCCGAGATCTGTGGACTGGACCGGGGCTTCAGTCACGGTCGAGGCGGCTCGATGCACCTGCAATGGGAGCAGGCCGGGGCGATCGGGACCAACGCCATCGTCGGCGGCGGCGTGCCGCTCGCTGCCGGATCAGCGTGGGCCCACCGCCAGGCCGGCACCGACGCAGTGGCCGTGACCTACTTCGGCGACGGGGCCACGAACATCGGCTCCACGTTGGAGACCTTCAACCTGGCGGCCGCCTGGCGCCTGCCGCTGTGCTTCTTCATCGAGAACAACCTGTACGCCGTATCGACGAAGGTCACCGAGGTGACTGCCGAGCCCCGATTGTCGGCACGCGGTCCGGGCTTCGGCATCCGCAGCTACAAGGTCGACGGCATGGACCCACTCGCCGTCTACCTGACGATGCAGGACGCCCTAGAGCACATGCGGTCCGGGAATGGCCCGACCCTGATCGAGGCGGACGTCTACCGCTACTTCCACCAGAACGGACCCTTCCCCGGGAGCTCCTTCCGGTATCGCACCAAGGAAGAGGAAGCCGAGTGGCGTGGCCGGGACCCGATCGACCTCGTCTCGCGGCACCTGGACCGGCGCGGCATCCTCGGCCGCGAGGCAGTCGAGTCATTCGTCGATGGGGCGCAGGAGTTGATGGCAAGCGTCGGCGCCGAACTGCTCGAGCCACTGCCCGACGGCAAGCCCAGTGAGCGCCGGATCAAGCCGAGCGAGTGGCCCGACCCAGCCTTCGTGGACGTCGGCATCCGTGGGGACCTCAGCGAGTTCAACGACGCTCGGTACGCGGAGCCTGACGGCATCGCAGTCGAGGAGATGAAGTTCATCGACGCGGTCGCCGGGGTCATGGCCCGCCGGATGGAGCTCGATGAGCGCATCGTCCTCATGGGCGAGGACATCCACCGACTCAACGGCGGCACCAACGGCGCGACCCGGGGGCTGAAGGACGCCTTCCCCGACCGCGTGCTGGGGACGCCGATCAGCGAGAACGCCTTCACCGGCCTAGCCGGTGGAGTGGCCCTCGACGGCCGTTTCCGGCCCGTGGTCGAGTTCATGTATGCCGACTTCATGTGGGTTGCCGCCGACCAGTTGTTCAACCAGGTCGGCAAGGCCCGGCACATGTTCGGTGGCACGGGCTCGGTGCCCCTCGTGCTGCGCAGCAAGGTTGCCATGGGCACCGGCTACGGCTCCCAGCACTCGATGGACCCGGCCGGGATCTTCGCCACCGCACCCGGCTGGCGGATCGTGGCGCCGAGCACACCATTCGACTACGTGGGCCTCATGAACAGCGCGCTGCTCTGCCAGGACCCGGTTGTCGTCCTTGAGCATGTCGACCTCTACAACTCGACCGGCGACGGGCCAGTTGACGACTGGGACTACTGCTTGCCTGTCGGCAAGGCCGCGGTGCGCCGCACGGGATCGGACGTCACCATCATCACGTACCTGGGCATGACGGCCTACGCGCTCGAAGCCGTGGAACAGGTCGGTTCGGTTGACGCGGAGGTGATCGACCTGCGCTGGCTCGATCGGGCCAGCATCGACTGGGACACGATCGGCGACAGCATCCGCAAGACCAACAACGTCCTGATTGCCGAGCAGGGCGCGCGCGGCACGTCGTACGGTGGCTGGCTCGCCGACGAGATCCAACGCCGCTACTTCGACTGGCTCGACCAGCCCGTACAGCGGGTGACCGGCGGCCTTGCTTCACCGAGCATCAGCAAGGTGCTCGAGCGCGCGGCCATCGCGAAGACCGAAGAGGTCGTGGCCGTGCTCCGGGAGGTCATGGAGGTGCCGCATGCCTGAGCTCCTGCGCATGCCCGAGGTCGCCGCGGGGGCGACGAGCGCCGTGCTGTCGAGCTGGTCCGTTCCCGAAGGCAGCGCCTTCCCGGTCCGCGCCGTGATCGCGGTCATCGAGACAGACAAGGCGATCGTCGATTTCGAGGCGGAGTCCGCGGGCGTCATCCTGCGCCGCCTCGTGTCCGAGGGAGCCGATGTCCCGATCGGGGACCCCATTGCACTCGTCGCCGGACCCGACGAGGCCGTGCACGATATCGACGCGGCGCTGGCTACGGCCTTGGGGCACGTCGCCCCGGCTGTCGTTGCGACCCCCTCGACGTCCGGGTCGGGTTCGACACGCATCTTCGCGAGTCCGCTTGCCCGCATGCTTGCCCGCGAGCGGGGCATCGACCTGTCCACCGTCGTCGGCACCGGTCCGAACGGTCGGGTCCGGCAGCGCGATCTCAGCAAGGCAGGCATCGGTGCCCAGGGCCAGGCGCCCACGTCACCGCCGGTCCCGCTGTTGACCTCACCGCCGACCCAGGCGGTACCAGCCGAGGCCACGCCATTCACCGACGTTCCGCACTCGCGGTTGCGCAAGGCTGTCGCAGCGCGCCTGCAGCAGAGCAAGCAGGAGGCGCCCCACTTCTACCTCCGCGGCACTGCACGGGTGGACCGGCTGCTGGCGCTGCGAGCCGAACTCAACGCGGGGGAGGACTCCCGTGTGTCCATCAACGACCTCGTGATCAAGGCAGTTGCCCGCGCACACCGGCTAGTTCCTGCCGTCAACGTGATCTGGATGGGCGATGCGATCCGCCAGTTTGCCGAGGTCGACATTGCAGTTGCCGTGGCGACCGAGCACGGACTGGTGACGCCGGTCCTGCGGGGGGTCGATGCGCTGTCCATTGCGCAGGTGGCCATCGCCACGAAGGACTTCGCGGATCGAGCGCGTGCCGGGACCCTTCGCCAGCACGAACTGGAGGGGGGAAGCACGAGCGTCACCAACCTGGGCATGTTCGGGACCGAGGAGTTCGCCGCGATCATCAATCCGCCCCAGTCGACGATCCTCGCCGTCGGAGCCGCACGGCCAGAGCCCGTGGTGGATGACGGGATGGTCGCGGTGGGCACCCTCATGCGGGTGACGCTCTCCGTTGACCACCGGCCCATCGACGGCGCCAGCGCCGCCAGCTGGATGGCCGCGTTCGTCGGCCTGCTCGAGCAGCCCGCCAAGATCCTGGCCTAGCGGGCCGGGGCCCCGGTCCGGGCCCAGTAGCCCTCGTCCGCCTCGGAGCGCTCGAGGGCCTTGCTGTCCTCGAAGCCGGGCGCCATGGCCGCGCGGGAGCCGGCCAGGTACTGGTGGTGGTCGATGCCCAGCAGCCGGATCCAGCTCTGCTGGCCGAAGGTCAGCGCAATGAAGTTGCCGAGCTCGACGAGCTGCGCCTCCGTGAAGTGCCGATGAAGGTCGTCCCACATCGCGTCCATGTCTACGCTCGCAGGCCCCCACGCGATCGCCTGGGCATACCTCAGCGCTGCCTTCTGCCGCTCGTCATAGATGGTCGCGGACTCGAAGTTGAGCAACTCGTCGTACTGAGCCTCGCGAAGGCCCTCGGCAGTCGCCTGCTCTGAGCGCTGGTTGCCGCAGAACTCGCATGTCACCGTCCGCGAGATGTACACCCGGCACAGTTCCTTGAGCGCGTGATCGCACTCCCCCTCGCGGAACATGGACTGCCAGGAGTTGGCGAACGCCCAGAACACGTGCGGGGCGTTGGCTCGAACCGCCTGGGATTCCGGGCGCGGAGTGCCGTGGGAAGCGCAACGCCGCAACTCCTCCTGCATCCCCTCGTCGAGGCTGTCGAACGGGGCATACGCGATCCGCTGGGGCATGTCGGCTCCTCGATTGGTGGCCCGAGTGAGGGCCCGTTCACCTAGGATTATGCAATCGATTGCTAGCGGAGATCAAGGCTTGCCCCGAAGGAGCGCCGTGGACGAACAATTCTCCTTCCGCGTCAACGGGCGGGATGAGACCGTCGGCTGCGAGCCGCAAACCGCGCTGCTCTGGGTCCTCCGTGATCTCCTGGGCCTGACCGGTACGCGGTTCGGCTGCGGCGCCGGCAGCTGCGGAGCGTGCACCGTTCTGGTGGACCGCAGTCCGGTGCACTCGTGCGACACCCCGATCTGGTCGGTCGCTGGACACGCCGTCACGACGATCGAGGGACTCTCGGCCGATGGCCCGCACGCTGTGCAACGGGCCCTGGTCGACCACCAGGCCGGCCAATGCGGCTACTGCCTGTCCGGCATAGCGGTGAGGTCGGCTGCGCTCGTCGACCGGGCGCGCGAGGAGTCCCGGACACTGGACGAGGCCGAGGTCCGTGACGGGCTCGACGGTCACCTGTGCCGGTGCGGTGCGCACAACCGCATCGTGGCCGCCGTTCTTGCTGCCGCAGAGGCGTCGCCGTGACCGCAGGCACCTCGCCGTCACTCGCAGCGTCGCCCACGGTGGACTGGTGGCTCGACTTCACCCAGGTCGGCATCGTCCGGGCAGCCACGGGCAAGTCCGAGCTTGGCCAGGGCATCTCAACCGCGCTTGCCCAAGTGGTCGCGGACGCGCTCGGTGTCGCAGTGGCACGCGTGCGCATGCAGCCACCGTCGACACAGGGCGGCCCCGACGAGGGATTCACGGCGGGGAGCCTGTCCATCCAGCACTCCGGCACCGCCCTTGATGCTGCAGCACGTACGGCCCGAGCCGCCTTTGAGCGCGCAGCGTGCGAGAGCCTTGGCGTGGGCGAGGTCACCGTCGTGGATGGATCGTTCACCTGCGCGGGTGGAGCCGTCACGTACTGGCAGCTGGCCGCGAGCGTCGATCTGTCCGTCGCGGTCGATCCCGGTGCCCCACAGCCCTTGCCGGCTGGGATCGTCGGATCCGCGGTCGGCCGGCGCGATCTCCAGGGCAAGGTGATGGGAGGTCCCAGCTACATTCACGACCTTCGCTTGCCCCAGATGGCCTATGGGCGTGTCCTGCGTCCGCCGTATCGCGGAGCGACGCTCGCGGCCTTCGATGACGCTGCGCTCTCGGTGGACCCATCGGTCATGGCATCGGTAATCGACGGCTCATTCGTCGGGGTGATCGCCCGGACCGAGATCGACGCACGACGGGCGCTTGAGCTGGCTCGCGTCGCAGCCACGTGGACCGGGACACCCGTGAGCCTGGCCCATGACGATGTCGCCGACTTCCTTGCCGCAGCCCAAGCAGACGTCACCTCGGTTGCCTCGTCTGCGGAGGCGACGCAGGCGGACGACGTCCAGGAACTGCAGGCCCGGTACACCAGACCGTTCCTCGCGCACGCATCGATCGGCCCGTCCGCCGCCGCGGCGATGTGGGTGGAGGACTCCCTGCGGGTATGGAGCCATACCCAGGGCGTGTATCCGCTACGCAACGACATCGCGCGCGCGCTGGGGCTGCCCCGGGAGAACGTGGTCGTCGAGCACGTCGAGGGCGCCGGCTGCTACGGGCATAACGGTGCGGACGACGCGGCCTACGACGCTGCCCTGCTCGCGCGGGCGGTGCCTGGCGTCCCCGTGCACGTGACGTGGTCGCGTGAGGACGAGTTGGGCTGGTCTCCCTTCGGCCCGGCGATGGTGGTGGACATCGCCGCTCGGCACCGGCCCGACGGGACGATCGTCTCCTGGTCGTGGAACGGGTACTCCAACGGCCACTCGGGCCGCCCCGCGACGCTGGTGACCCCATCCCTGCTGGCGTACGCCGATCAAGGCGTGGGCAGTCCGATCCCGCCGTCCGGCGATCCGCCTCCCGCAGCAGGGTACGGAACCGCGCGCAACGCCGTGCCGATCTACTCCGTGGGCGCGATCAATGCAACCGCGCACACCGTGACCGACATGCCTGTGCGGGCGTCCGCCCTGAGATCCCTCGGCGCCCATCTCAACGTGTTCGCCATCGAATGCCACATCGACGACCTCGCCCGCCGCTGCCGTGCCGATCCGCTGGCCTATCGGCTCCGGCACCTGGAGGACCCGCGCGCACGAGCCGTCCTCGAACGCGCGGCCGACATGAGCGACTGGACCCACCGCCCCGCAGGGGACTCCGCCGGCCGCGGCCTGGGCTTCGCCCGGTACAAGGGCACCGGGGCCTGGTGCGCCGTGGTCGTCGACATCGAGGCACAGGAGCGGATCCGGCTGAAGCGGATGTGGATAGCGGTCGACGTGGGGCGGGCCGTCAACCCCGACGGTGTCGTCAACCAGATCGAGGGCGGAGCCGTCCAGGCGGCGAGTTGGACACTGCTGGAGCAGGTGCGATTCGCCGATGGTCGCGTGATCAGCGACACCTGGGAGGAGTACCCGATCCTCCGCTTCAGCGACGTCCCGCCGATTGAGGTCGCGGTCCTGGACCGCACCGACCAGCCATGGCTGGGTGCGGGAGAGGCCTCGATGGGCCCCACCGCTGCCGCGATCGGCAATGCCCTGGCCGACGCAACCGGGATCCGCGCGCGTCGACTGCCGCTCACTCCTCAGGCCATCGTTGCCGCGCTGGAGGACGACCCGGAAAGCGCCTACTAGGTTCCCCGAACACTGGTCCGCCACAGCGCACGGTACCTACAATCGATTGCATGACAATCGATTGCAGCGACGAGACCGCCGACATCATCGTGGCCGGTGCCGGCCACAACGCACTCATCGCGGCCGCCTACCTGGCCCGAGCCGGCAAGAGCGTCCTCATCGTCGACGCCCGCCCCATTCCCGGCGGCGGCGTGGCGACCGAGGAGTTCCTGCCCGGCTACTTCATGGATTCGTGCTCGACCGGGCACACGATCATCCAGGGCAACCCGGTGATCAAGGACGACACCCTCGGCCTCGTCGGCCGGCACGGGCTCACCTACGTGGATCCCGATCCGGTGGCGCGAGTGGCCTTCCCGGACGGAGAGCAGATCGGGATGCACCTCGACCCCCAGGCCACGCACGCGGAGTTCGCGCGGTTCAGCAACCGGGACGCGGATCGCTACCTCGACTTCCTTGCCGACTGGGATGACGCGCGTTCCGCCTTCAACGCGGCCAACAACACCCCCATCGGTTGGGGACCATCCCTGGACCAGTTGCTCGAGCAGGTCCCCAACGGCGGCGTCTGGCGCCGACGCCGGGCCCTCAGCGCAGTCGATGTCATCCGGCACGAGTTCGAAGAGGAGCACATTCAGGCATTCCTGCTGTGGGAGGCCTGCCAGACATTCGGCTCAGTGGACCTGCCCGGCTCGGGTGTTCTGCCCTACACCATCATGGGCGGACGCCAGAAGCGCAGCTGGACCATCCCTTTGGGAGGCTCGGGCCGCCTCACCAACGCGCTCGTCTCGGAAATCGAGCGGCACGGAGGCCGTATCGAATGCGACACCAGCGTCTCGCGCCTGCTTCTGGACAACGGGCGCTGCGTGGGTGTCGAGTCGACCGACGGTCGGCAGTTCCATGCGCGTGATGCGGTCCTGTCCACGATCCACGTGAAGCATCTCGTCGACATGGCCCCTCGTGAGGCCTGGGGCGATTCGTTCACGTACGGCGTCGAGACGTACGACATCGGCATCCCCCTCTTCGCGGTGTTCCTCGTCATGAACGAGATCCCCACCTTCCGCGGCCTGCGCCCGCAGGACACCGCCGTGAGCAGCGGCCTGGCAACCTGGCCCCAGGACTGCGTCGACATGGTCCGCGCGATCCGCGACCGCAGGCCAGTGACTGACTCAGCCTGGACGCTCGTCGCGACGCCGAGCCTCGTCGACCCCTCACGCGCGCCCGCGGGCATGCACACAGTCAAGGTGCTGGTGCCCGCGTCGCACGTGGCGCCCTACGGGGCAACGAGCTGGGATGACGCCAAGGAACGGCACGCGGACGCGATGGTCCAGTACGTCAGCACGGCCATCCCCAACGTCAACAGCGCGACGATCGAGGCACGGATCGTCAAGGGACCTCTCGACATCGAGCGGGCCAACGCGCACATGATCAACGGGTGTGCGCACGGCGGCGACAAGGGGGTGCCCTTCAGTGGGCCGCTCCGGCCGGCACCGGGCTGGGCCAGCCATGCCATGCCCATTCCCGGGCTCTACCAGACCGGTGGCACCACGCACCCTGGCGGCTCGATCACGGGAGCACCAGGACGCAATGCCGCCATGGTCATGATGCGCGACCTCGGCCTCGACTTCCCCGGCTGACAGGCGATCAACCCGAAGGCACCGCGTCCCATCGCATCTCCAGGCGCACCCCGGCATCCTTGAGCAGGTTGAGGACGGGGCACCGCGCCTCGACCTCCTCGACCAATCGATCGAGCACGTCCTGACCCGCATCAGTCACCACCCTGGCGTGAAGCCGGACCGTCTGGAAGTGCGGTCGAACCGTGCGGTCTCCGCTGCGGCCCCGGATGTCGATCGTGGCGGCACTCTCGAACTCGATGCGGTCATACTCAAACCCGAACTCGGTCGCCGTGCGCCGAAAGGTGACCGCCTCACATCCGCACAACGCCCCGATGACGGACTGCAGTGGTGTCGGTCCGGAGCCGGCTCCACCGGCGCTGGTCGGCTCGTCGAGGACCTGGACGCCCGCCTCGGCGTAGTCCACGACGGTCCGCATCGTGGCCACGGTCACCGCCGTGACCTGCCTGCGGCGGATGAACTCCCCGGTCGGCTCGACCAAGGCGCTCATTCGGGGTCAAGCCCGTCGGAGACGTCGGCGTTCTCGCTCGACAACTCGAGTCCTGCGTTCGCTGCGGCCACCAGGAGCATGGTCGCGAAGTCGTCCTTGGCGAAGCCATGCCCGATGGCCGACTGGACGATCTCCCGGGTCAGGCTGGTGATCGGCATGGGTACTCCTTTCCTGCGGGCTTCGGCAAGACCGAGG
>JAUXRN010000104.1 GCA_030681835.1 Actinomycetota bacterium | reverse complement strand
GAGGCGAAGGCGAAGGTGCAGGAGTACATCGACCACGGTTGCACGTGCCCGATCCTGTACCCGTTGGGCGACGTGCACGCGATGATCGACGCCTTCGCCGACTGACTGCGTCCGCCGTGTGACGGGCGACATACCTAGGCCACGTACGCCTTTCGTAGAGCGGAAATACGTCGTTCTGCGGATGTGACGGGAATGCCCAGAGGCGCACACTGCAAGTGTCAAAAGAACCCTCGAAGGACGCCTGCCATGTTCGCCAACACCATCCTCATCGCCGAAATCGCCCGGCAGCGCCAGTCGGAGATACTGGTCCGCGCCGAGCGCCGTCATCGCCTCTTCCGTGGGCCGATGACCGGTCCCGTCGCTCGCGGGACCGCCGCAAGCCTGCCCTCGCGCCCGGCTCGCACCTCCCCGAGCGAAGCCCGCGTTGCCTGAGCAGTCGGTGGTGGGCCCGACGGGCACAACCCCGTCGGGCCCAGCCGTCTTGCGCAGTAGCGTTGACACCATGCTGCGAGGGCGAACTGGTCTGTCGCCGGTGATGATCGGCCGCCACTCGGCGCTCAGTCGACTGCTGGGCCTGGTCGAGGCCGCCGAGGTCGCATCATCCGACGGGCCGGAGATGGCGCTCGTCTCGGGCGAGGCCGGGATCGGCAAGACCCGCCTGCTCCGCGAGTTCATCGACGCCGTCCCCGCCGACGTGACCGTGCTCACCGCCCAAGCCCGCCCCGGCTCGATGGGCCGCCCCTTCGATGTCGTTGGGCAGCTCTGCCCCCCGGGCGACAACCCCCCGGCCGCGGCCCGCGCCCTGCTGGAGGCTGCGATCGCCACTGGCCGCACCCTGTTGGTCGTGGAGGACCTGCACTGGGCCGACGCCGACAGTGCGCACTTCCTCGAGCAGATCTGCATGCAACCCTGGCCGCAACTCGTCATCGTCGGCACCTACCGCGGCAACGACCTGTCGCGCAAGGCGCCGGGCGGGGAACTGGTGCTGCGGCTGGAGCGCCAGCACAACGTCGAGCAGATCCGCCTCGACCGCCTCGACCGCGGGGAAGTTGCGGCCCTGCTGGCGGCCATCGGCAACGCGTCGCCGTCGTCGGGTGCCGTGGAAGCCGTCTACCGTCGCAGTGGCGGCATTCCCTTCGTGATCGAGGAGCTCGTACGGTGTTGCGGGCCCGACGCCTGCATCGACGACCTGAAGACCGCGCAGCTGCCCTGGTCGCTCGACGAGGCGGTTCGCCAGCAGCTCGGCGGCCTGCCGCCCGACGAACGCCGCGTGATCGACGCGCTGGCGGTGTTCGGCGATCCGGCGCCGTTCGAGATCCTGCTCGACGTGTGCGAGCTCACCGACGACCGGTTGCTGCCGGCGCTGCGC